>JBFZFB010000170.1:0-16038 GCA_041306605.1 Lentisphaerota bacterium
GGGGCAGGCGGCAAGCCCATTGTCTTGCTCAAATACCAAGGAAATAGGCCATTATGGACCAGTTGACCCATCGCGGAAAGTTTAACGCACAAAAAAGGAAAGTTTGAATGCAACACGACAAGCGGTGAAAATATCCTTGCATATAGCAAGTCTTTTTGGTAAGTTTATACTACTTAAATATGTGTAATTATTACAAGGAGGCACTGTCATGATAAATCAACTTTCTCACCCCCGTTTTTTTATTGCTCTGGCTGTGTGTCTGTTTATTTCGTCGCAGGTATTTTCCGAAAGCAATCTGGAACCGCCGACAAATGCCTTTTTAAACGGCGAGCCCGTGGCGACCATGAAGAGCCTGAATCAGGTTGAGCCCCGGACTCTTATAGACTCTTTGCCGTGTTACATAGGAGCTCCCGGCTCTTACTACGTATCATCGCCTTTGTTTGCCACAAACATGACCAACGGCATCACCATTTCCGTCGGCAACGTGAAAGTTGACCTCAACGGCTTTCCGCTGATAGGCAGAACCAACGGGGTCCACGGCATTTACATTATGCCGGGCTGTTTTAATGTTGTCATAAGAAACGGTGTGATCAGCGAGTGGACCGGATTCGGCATTGCGGGCGGCTCGGCGCCGGAAATGACGATCACCGAGGTGAAAGTGATCAACAACGGCTGGGGCGGAATCTATGTCGGCGACAACGCGCTGATTGAACGGTGTTCCGTTTATAATTGCGGCATGGAAACCTCTCCGCCAAATGATGACGGTATCAATGCCGGGCAATACAGCACAATCATAGACAGCAAAACCCGTCATAACCACGGCGCTAATATCCATGTATACAAACACGGCCGTGTAACCGGCTGTACAGCCACTGACAGCGTGGTGGCCAACGGGATATGGGCTGAAGACTACTGTCTTATCCGAGATTGTACGGTATCGGCCAACAACAAGCAGGGGATCCGCGTGGGATCCAGATGCCGCGTGGTTGACAATATCTGCGGAGAAAACGGGCTATCCGGCGGTCCCACCGGATACCTGGCGGGAATTGCCGTGGAAGGCACCAATAGTGTCGTTCAGAACAACATCGTCAGCGGGAACAATATGGGCATCAGAATAATCGGGCCCGGCAACCTTATTATACACAACGCGGCAAGTAAGAATATTCCATGCGGCGATATAGTGGCCTGGCCACCTAATATGTGGAACAGCAACTATGTCGGCAAGTTGACGACTTTCTCGGGAGGAAACGAGTTTTCCACAAACAGCTCCTGGTCAAACTTCTCTTTCCAATAAGAAATCCGGCTGCCAAATGCGGGGTTGAAAACTCACATACAAGTTGAGTTGAATCTGCATTTTGCTGATTTTAATTGACTAACAGCCTGCAACAAACAACAATGCCGTCTTTTCCCCGAAACATAATATAAACTAAACGGAGAAAAATGCTGCAAAACACAACAAAGATAACCGGGGTTATATTCATTTGCATAGCCCTTTTCCAGAAAAACATATCCGCCGCGGATGAGACCAATGAAGCCGCTCCTGTGCTTTCAGGAAACATTTCCGCTTCAATTGAAACAAACAAAGCCGCTCCTGTGAATATGAACACGCCCGGCAATACAGGCATGAGCCTGCTCACAACCCGCTCAATGTCGTTCGGGCATTTTCTGCATCCCCACATAACCATGATAAATGTTCCTCAAATGGCAAAAGGAACCACATCCATGGACATACAAACCGACTGGGGCAACATCTGGAACTACAAAGAAGACACTTACCTCATCGACTATGAACAAATCAGCATAGCGGCCCGGTTCGCCTACGCACTAAAAGACAACCTGACCGCCGGTTTCTGGCTTCCTTTTTCAATAAGACAAGGCGGAGCTGGTGATAATTACATAGAATTCATTCACAAAACATTCAACATCCGCAATGCTCACCGTGAAGAATTCAGGCAGGACAAAATGTATATAGATATAAAAAACGATGACGACTATCATTCCGTATGGACGGATAACTCATGGGGCATTAATGATATTCCTCTTTTTGTTTCTTATATGTTGACGCCCGGAAACGACCATGTACCTGCAGTTACAACCCATCTGTGCGTTACACTGCCCGTCGGCGACGAAAGCAAATTGGAAGGAACAGGCAAGCCGTTTTACTCAACCGGCCTCATCCTTTCAAAACAGATTGGCGAAACAAAAAACATCGTTCATTGCGGCGCAAGACTGTCGCATTGCCCCGCGGACAGCATTGCCGGCCTGACAACCTACAAAACCGGCATCGACAGCGTGATCGGGTGCGAGCGCAAGATTGGAACCAAAAGAGCCCTGATATTACAGTATGCCGTAAATTCACCCATATTCCGGGAGCGCGACGAGATGTCGCTATCTGTTCATGAATTCAGCGCCGGCATCAAACAGCGCATTAACGACACAACTGTCATGGAATTCAGCGCTACGGAAAATCTTTTTAAATTCAACAACAGTGCCGATGTCGGCCTTCATCTTGGCATTAAAAAACTCTTCTAGAGAACACATGAACAAACCGTTTCTAAGAAAAGATTTGGATTTTAAATCTCTGAACATCCTCCACAGGGGACAATGGGCCAATGCTGATCTGTTTCTGTTCCGCCAAAACGGAGATGAGTGGGCGATAAAGGATTTTTATCCCTGCCCTTGGCTGGTGCGCCAGACCTTCGGCCGGCTCATGGTCCGCCGGGAAATGCTGGCGCTCCAGCGGCTGCAAGGCATACACGGCATTGCTGAAACATCATTCCAGCTTGATGAATTTGCGTTATGCTATTCATTTATGCCCGGAACAACCCTTAAGCAGGCTAAAAAGGAAGGCCGTAAACCTGCCTGCCCTGATTATTTCATCGCGCTCGAAAAGATTGTCCGGCAAATGCACAACCGCAATGTGACGCATCTGGATCTTCGTAATTTGAAAAATATCATCCTAACCGATAAGAATGAACCGGCTATTGTGGATTTTCAATCATGCATGATGCTTGACCGCGTACCGAGGTGTTTTCACGAACTGCTCAAAGATATAGACCTGTCCGGTGTTTACAAATGCTGGTATAAAATAAGTCCTGAAACCCTGGATAAAGACAGGGCTGATCACCTGAAAACCATGAATAAAAAACGCCGGTTGTGGATTTTGAAAGGATACCCGCTGAAGAAACTTTTTGAAAAATCAAAAACCGGCCGGCAATAAATTATCAGAAGAAAAGTTTATTTTGCTTTCATCCTTTGATTATTTTCAATAAGAATAAGCGCGTTTAAAAGGTTGTGTCATGGAATTTATTCATAAAATATTTAACAATCCGCTTTTGCGTTCCATCCTGCTGAAACTGCGTCTGCCACTAGGCATTGCTATTTTCGTGCTTTTGATTTTCCACATAGACCCGGATTCCTTCTGGCCCGGCCTTGCCGTTTCGGCGTTCGGCGCGGTATTTCAATTGTGGTGTTTTTCCTCGCTAAAGACTCAGAAGATCCTTGCCGTCCACGGCCCCTATGTGTTCGTCAGAAATCCTATGTATCTTGCAAGATTCTTTCTGATGCTGGGCCCGCTTATTATGACAGGTCACTTATGGGTGAGTATAACTTTTACAGTTCTTTATTATTTTTACATGGTCAACCGCGTAAAGCGCGAAGAAGTGAAATTGAAAGGAATATTCGGCCAACCTTACGAGGACTACTGCAAAAAAGTCAACAGGTTCATGCCTTCCTTCAAGAATGCGGAATGGAAATCAATTCTGTTTTTCAACTGGAGTTTTTTTCAGCGGAACCACGGCGTGATAAACATACTGATCGTTATAATCTGCTACACGATTCTTTATTATTTTACTTTCATTCACCCTGTTTCGCGTTAGTTCGCAAAAACAACAGCGCCATATCCAACAACATAATCTCCGCGACTCTCCGGGAATTCATCCCCGCTGTTCCTGTAAAGCAGAACCGTCCCCTTTTTACAGCCCTGTGCTTCCGCAAACCGCATCACCGCCAGCACCGGCGCTATCCCGCAAACAAACTGGTTGGTATAATTCCATTCTTTTATCAGAGTGGCACTGTCCATTGCCCCTATTTTCTTCAAAGTGGCCAGGTCCGTCTTCGTTACAAGATCATAATCAGGATGATGTAGCATGTCAGTGCTGGCCACTGCCAATACTTTTTTACTGCCGGCCAGTTCGTTCAGCGCTGATACCAGCTCCGCCAGAGTCTGCGCGTCATGATCACCCATCAGACCGACAACAATCTTCACACCCGGCAGGGCAGACTGCACAAACGGAACTTCGTTTTCAGCAGAATGCTCTCCTTCATGCGGTGCATAATTAAAAGCTATTCTCGATCTGCCCTTAATCATGATCCCGGCAGATTCCTGATCAAGCACAACATCTCCCATTGGCGTTTTCAGCATTGCGCCGTCCATCAGCGCCACACCCTTGAACGCGGCGCGATGACAGAACCCCAGCACAACGACAACATCCGGTTTGGAATTCGATTTGGCATTTTCTTTTATAGCGCGGAATGTGTGGCCGGCAACTTTGCCGGAATAAATATAACCGGCATGCGGTGCAATGGCGGCAACAATACGGCCGGTAACCGCCGGAACACCGGCATTATCAATAAAACCACCAACCATTGTTTCAAGTTGTTTCGCACTGCCCGGAAACCACCTTCCGCCGCCATGCGCGGTCCGTACCACTTGTTCAGATTTTGCGTTCATTTCACCATCTCCTTCACTTTTAGAGCATGCCGCGAAAAAAAACATGCCCGCACACACCGCCATTAATATTATATGCCGGATCATATTCATAATCATCACCTTTCCTGCCACCATGAATCCTTGACGGTATCTATTCAGCTATCCGAAGAAAATATTTCGAATATTTAGACAGGATAACAGGATAATATTTTTCAATATTCAATCTTCTTTACCATGTTTCGCAGTTTTTACAGCGCCAACTCATCTAAAGAGCCTTTTGATCCGGATATTGCATGAGTACGGTGCAATGTCTGCCCACAGGGCCGATCTTTCGGCGCAAATCGCTGAAAGGTCGGGATTAACCCCGAGGCTACGCTTTACCTGCAATATGCAGGTTAACATTCTATATTCAGTCCTGCCTGGTGAAGTCCCAGCAACAAACATTTCTAGCATACAGATTCCAGAAAGCCAAAGCCTATTTCATTACAGACCTTGCAAGCACAACCAATGATCTTTTCAGTTATATCATTATGTTTCATCCCTTTGGCTTTCTATCCCAAAAGATTAACACGATAAGACTGGTCACATCATCATGTCATCACATCATTCGACATGACAGGTTCGACATGACTGGTCTCGTTTCCCCTATCTAATCATCATATCCTGTTATCCTGTCTGTCTAATTTCTTCTGCAAATGGCTTAATTCTTACCCTTGACGTTGATTAATATAACATTCCGGAAGGGCTCATGCAATTATTGTGAACCGGGCGGAACAATCTCTATTTCGAATATTTTGGGCCACATTTTACCGGTCACAAACAGCCGGTTTCCGGCCGGATCATAGGCAATACCGTTGAGAACATCTGTCAGCAGGCCACGATCCTCCGGCTTTAACAAACCTGTCAAATCAAGCCAGCCGGTAACATCACCAGTCCGTGGATCTATCCGCGCTATATAGTCCGATTTCCAGATGTTCGCGTATATCTCACCCCGCACATATTCAAGCTCGTTTATATTCTCAACCGGCTTGCCATTGGCGCGCACATTAACACCACCCGTTTCACTGAACGTGACAGGATCCCGGAAACGCAGACGCGATGTGCCGTCACTCATTATCAGACGACTGCCGTCGTACGTTATCCCCCACCCCTCACCCGGATATTGAAAAGTCCGGAGCAGATCAAATGTGTTTTTGTCATAAACAAAACCTGTATTCGACTGCCATGTAAGCTGGATGATATTATCGCCGCAAATCGTTATTCCTTCGCCGAAATATTTTCCTTCCAATGAACGTGTCTTCACAACAGCGCCTGTGGCTAAATCAACCTTCCTCAGCGAAGACGCCTCTTTCAGACCGGTGCCTTCATAAAGAAACCCCCCGTCAAAAAACAATCCCTGTGTGAATGCTTTTGCATCATGAGGATACACATTGACAACTCTGAACCCGCAAACTTGTGCAGGCTTTTCATTTTTTACCGAACATGAACTGCAGATCAGAAGAATCGCCGGCAGAAAAAACGCTCTTAACAAAATAAGATCACGCCGTTTTTCTTTTCGTTCCGTTTTGAACATTAGAGCCAAGTTACACTTCCCTGTTTGCTGGTCAATTGCCTGATTTCTTTTCCCGTTCTTAACTTCTGGATCCCGACTTCTTGCCTCTTTTTTCTTCCGGCAAATCCTACATATAATAAATCTTACCGTTTTTTTCTTCACGTCGAATCGCGCCGGTATTCAGCAGATTCTCAACACATTCAGACGCGTCGGTAATGTTGATATTAAATGTGCCGGCAATTTGTTCTATCGTGCAAGGATGTCTCTTCAATAGTCCGGCAATTTGTTTCTCGTTACAGACACATTTAGCGTCATTACTCAAATCCGACTCCACAACTACTTCGGTGGAACAGTCAAAAAGACCCGCCAGTTCTTTCATTTCATGAACAGGCACGGCAGTCGAGGATTTCTCAGCTGGCGGCCGCACAACCGTATTTAATTGGACGCGGTCCGGCATGATGTCCGCCGCAAGTGCCGCTATTTTCTTCACGTCATCGGGTTCCGAATTAACACCTTTAAGTAAAAACACCTCCATCCACATTTCTCCGTCAAATTCCGATCTGAATTTTTTATAGCTTTCCACAATGCGGTCCAGCCGGAGCTCACGGCAGGGACGGTTAACACGTTCAAACGACGCCTGATCCCACGCGCTCAGCGACACTTTCACAATCGTTGCCTTTCGCGCCGCGGCCCGGACTTCCGGCAAAACAAACAGTGAACCGTTGCTCAGCAAAGCCCTTGGAACAGAGCTGTTACGGCTCATAAATTCGAGCACTTCACCGAACCGCGAATGAAGCGTGGGCTCGCCGGAACCGGCAAGTGTCAGGCAATCAACTCCGATACCGCGCAAAAACCAGTCTTTCAACTCCTCTATCACCTTCTCTGTCGGCACATATTCAAGCCTCTCAAGAGTTCTTGCTGTGGTGCGCCCCACCTGACAGAAAACGCAATCCAAAGTGCATGTTTTCGAAGGCAGAAGATCAATGCCGAGCGAACGGCCCAGCCTGCGCGACAGAACAGGGCCGAAAATATAATTATATGTTTTTTCTATTGTCATCAAATCACATGCCGCATCCGGCTAACCCGGATAATGTACACCCGTGTTTGAATAATTTTACAGTCGCAACATCCTGCGCATTTGCCACTTACCCTATATCATTGCTGATTCTCATGCAATATCCGGATTAAACTCTGCTCCGGCGATACCGGGCGGGCGTGGTGCCGGCAACCCTTTTAAATTGTTTTATAAAATAACTCTGATCCTCAAACCCAACCTGATAGGCAATTTCAGTACAATTCATTGAAGTCTGCACAAGAAGCTGCTGCGCGTTTCCAATCCGCATTTCATGAATTATCCTTACAACTGTTCTGCCTGTAAACTCTTTAACAACATGCGCCAGCCGGCTTCTACTCAACCCTGCCTCACTTGCAACCATATCCAATGTCAGCTTCTTTGTGAAGTTTTTGCTTATAAAATCGAGCGCTTTATGCACTTTGGCGTTGGAACGGTTGACGCCATGCAGGTAAATCCCTTCAATAAAATCATCAAGCGCCGCCATGAGAACGTGCGATAACTCCTCGAAATCACCGGCACTAACCAGCTTTTCAGTCCACGCGTGGTTTCGCTCTATAAGCGGTTCCATCAGTGGATTGTCCTCAATCGCCGCGCGCGTCAGACAGCTCATCAGCTCCACAACCCGGGCACGCAGAACGCCAAGCTTCGGCGAAGACATGTATATGGTTGCCAGCATTTCATTAAGAATCCTTCTGGCATTATTTCTATCGCCAGCCCGTATGTTCGCCAGCAGTACACGCTCCTTCTCAAAAGGATACAACGAACCTCCGCCGCCTTTTCTCTGCGCCTGAATCGCCTCGTTTATCTGCTCCCTCTGCAGAATCTTAAGACGGTTTTCCTTCATCAGCTCAGGACTCCATCCGCTGATCTGGTAGAATGTTTTCTCAAGAAATTTTGCCGCGTCAAGCATCTGCTCTTCAGACCATTCGGGGAGATTTTTTACAATCTCAACAGCTTTCATCTTTGTCACACCATGAGACACCAGATACCTGACACATTCCTCACCAGCTCCGGAATGTTTTTCCGTCAGCGCCCCGGCTCCTATTAATCCACCCTGTATCATTCGCTTGTCTTCAAGCCCGACAATACATGCCGCCAGCATTGGAACAGGAAAAAACATATACGGCTCACCCAGATTAATACTTTCCTGAAGCGCGTAGTTTCGTTTGCGCCGCACGCTGGCCAGCATGGCAAAATCATCGTCGGCATTAACAATTCTGCCTGACAAATCCATAAAACAAGGGCGCATTCCATACTTCTGATAATACGACCTGCTGACTTCACTCATTATTCTTTTCGACAAAATCGCCATATTTTAACCCCGTAAATACCTATATTATTAGATATTTCGTACACATTTCAATATCAAACCAGCAATATTGTTATATTTTTCAATGAAAACCATCTATTCATTTTTCCCATATTTGCGTTTAATCTGGGCTGTTTTTACAACAAAAGCCATAAGGCAACAAGAAAGGGAGGGAACAGATGGGTATTCTTGAACAGATCGCAGAAGCTCTAATGAAGGGGAAAGCCAAGGACGTAAAGGAACTGGTTTTAAAGGCTCTGGAAAGCGGCGAACAGCCGGCCAAGATTCTTAATCAAGGCCTGCTCGCGGGAATGAACGTAATCGGAACGCGCTTCAAGGCTAATGAAGTGTACGTTCCCGAAGTGCTCATTGCCGCGCGCGCAATGAAGTCAGGCATGGAAGTGCTTCAGCCCAAGCTGACAGCCGCCGGAGTTCAGCCCATCGCAACAGCAGTCGTCGGAACAGTCAAGGGCGACCTCCATGATATCGGCAAAAACCTTGTCTGCATGATGCTCGAAGGCGCAGGCTTCAAGGTTGTTGATATCGGAATTGACGCTGAACCGCAAAAGTTTGTCGACGCGGCCACACAGAACAACGCGAAGGTAATCGGTATATCAGCGCTCCTCACAACAACTATGACCAATATGAAAGCCGTAATAGACGCAGTCAAAGCGTCTGCCATAGCCGGCAAAGTGAAAACAATGATCGGCGGCGCGCCTGTAACACAGGCGTTCTGCGATGAAATCGGCGCGAACGGGTACGCCCCTGACGCCGCTTCAGCCGCGGACCTCGCAAAGTCCCTGTTGAAGAAATAACTATCAAACATTAAAAGGCGGAGCCCTTCAAACAGGCTCCGCCTTTTTTGTTTGCCGTAAAACAATCCCTCAATCAACTCCCCTCAAATCTCCGTGATGAAAACTCTTTCCACATCTCATCTTCTCGATCCACAAACAACATTCATGAAATCCGGAGCAAAACTACTGTTTTATCCGGATTTCATAAATCTCTCCCCATCACATCATGCGATATGCAGATCCTCCCTAATCCTGTTCATCCTGTCAAAAAAAACTCTCCGTCTTTTTTCTGCTGATTCTCATGCAACATGCTGGTGAATCCTTTCTTTACGAACAATATACCCTCATGTTAGATTCTGAATATGGAAACAAAAGAGATAAAAGTGACATTTCAGCCGTCAGGCCGGAGCGTGTTCGTCCTGAACGGCACTTCCGTTCTCGAGGCCGCCGGACTGGCAGGAATAATCCTCCAAACTCCGTGCGGAGGACAAGGCACCTGCGGTAAATGCCGCGTAAAAATAATAAGCGGCAAAACTTCATCAAAAGAAAAACATCATACACTGACGGAAGATTCCTTTAAACAGGGATACCGCCTCGCCTGCCACACTTCAATAGAAGACAACCATGTTGTAATAGACATACCGGAGGAATCTACATTCGAGAGCCAACAGCAGATACTTGTCAGCGATTCCGGCAGGACCGGTAATTTTAATCCGGCTGTTTCTAAAAAATATTTCCGCATGGACCCGCCATCCGGCAAAGACACAAGATCAGACCTCTCACGCCTGTCTGATATTCTCGGCGATGTTACCATACCATCCGACTTCACAAGAATACTTCCCGGATTTCTCAGAGCCGGCAACTGGCAGGGAACAGCTGTGCTGATCGAAAATGAACTTGCCGCGCTTGAGACCGGCGACACTTCAGAAGCTTCCTATGGCGTGGCCTTCGATATCGGCACAACCACAGTGGTTGGAACTGTTTTCAATCTTAAAACAGGAAAAGAGCTTGGCGTTGTTTCCAAAATGAACGCTCAAATCGCCTACGGCGATGATGTCATTTCACGAATTCTCAAAATCCGCGAGAAGATCGCTCCCCTGTCACAACTTCAGGAATCCATCATCGGAACAGTAAATCATATTATTCACGAACTCGCGAAGCATGCTAAAATTTCCACTGAGAACATTTACGAAGTTGTTTTCGCTGGAAATTCCACCATGCAGCAGATTTTATGCGGTTTTGATCCGTCGGCTCTTGGCGAAATGCCTTTCGTTCAGGTATTCGAAAAAGCACAGGTCCTTTCATCGGCCGGTCTTGGAATAAATGCGAACCCCAAGGCGCACGCGTATGTGTTTCCGCAGATAGGCGGATTCGTGGGCGGCGATACCGTCGCAGGCATGCTTGCCTCTTCCCTTGGTCAGACAGAAAAACCGGTGCTCCTTGTTGATATAGGCACAAATGGAGAAATAGTACTCGCTCACGGCAAAACAATGCTGGCGGCATCAACCGCGGCGGGCCCCGCTTTTGAAGGCGCGAGAATAACGCAAGGCATGCGGGCAGCAACCGGCGCCATCGAAAAGATAATCATTTCCGACGACGTGGCAATAAATGTCATCGGCAACACCAAGCCGGCCGGTATATGCGGCACAGCACTGATTGATGCCGCCGCGGAACTTCTGCGTCTCGGCATTCTTGATACCAGCGGACGGATTCTTCCTGAAAATGAAATCCCATCCGCCGTCCCGCCGAAAATACGGGAAAGAATCATAAAAACAGACAAGGGTGACTATAAATTTGTAATCGTCCCGGCGGGCAAAACAGCATCCGGTGATCCGATATGTCTGTGGCAGAAAGACATGAGAGAACTTCAGCTTGCCGTAGGCGCGATAAGAGCGGGCATAAATATTCTTCTCCGCCACGCCGGAATAAAACCAGACGACTTGAGTGAAATACTACTGGCAGGCGCTTTCGGCAATTTCATCCGCCGCAACAATGCCAGACGCATAGGGCTCCTGCCACAGGTACACTGCGATCGCATACGTTTTATCGGCAACGCGGCATCGCTAGGCGCAAAACTCGCCCTTCTCTCCATGGAAGAGCGCCATCAAGCTGAAATCCTGCGGAAGAAAACCAAAC
This sequence comes from Lentisphaerota bacterium, assembly GCA_041306605.1. Classification (GTDB taxonomy): domain Bacteria; phylum Verrucomicrobiota; class Kiritimatiellia; order UBA8416; family JAQBFJ01; genus JBFZFB01. The sequence goes on from JBFZFB010000170.1 coordinate 11,578, forward strand.
ACGTCGATCTTTCGTCGGATATGGATTTTCAAATGGAATTTGCCGAATCAATGATATTCCCGGAAGCGGAGCTTCCGGCTTAAGGAGAAAATATTTACCACGAAGTACACGAAGGAGATGAGCTAATCTCGGAGATTGCCACCTTTTTCTCGACAACAATGTTGTATCAAATCCGGAATTGCCGCGCCATCACGTTATTCGACATGACGGGTTCGACATGGCAGACGCTGGCAATATTGGATTTGATACAACCTCTGAATTTGTCTTCTCCGCCTGCCCTGCGAATCCGTCTCAGGCGGAGAAGCAAGGTGCCTCCGTGGTAATGAAATGGTCTTTCAACTTGGATATTGAAAAAAAACAGATAGAACTTAAGAAAACAGGAGGTTATATGGAAAAAGTAGTTATTGCCGGATCCGGTCCTGCCGGAATGACAGCCGCTATTTACTCGGCAAGAGCAAATTTGGCACCACTGGTTCTTGAAGGCCCTGCACCCGGCGGTCAGCTGATTGTATCCCATGAAGTGGAAAATTATCCCGGCTTTGAATCAATATCCGGCATGGATCTCATGGAAAAGCTTAAGAAACAGGCGGAACATTTCGGTGCCAGATTCAAAATGGCCAGTATAGACAAAGTTGAAAAATCAGGCGATACCTTCATTCTTCACACGCCCGAAGGAAACATAGAAACCCAAACACTGATTATTGCCACCGGTGCTGAAGCAAGACGCCTGCCGATCCCTTCTGAAAAGAAATTCTACGGCCGCGGTGTTTCCGGCTGTGCCACATGTGACGGCGCTTTTTACCGGAATCAGGAAGTTCTGGTTGTTGGTGGCGGCAATACAGCCATGCAGGATGCCGCATTTCTAACCCGCTTTGCCGGCAAGGTAACGATAGTGCATCGCAGAGATTATTTCAGAGCCTCCCCTGTAGAAATCGACAGAGCAAAGAAGAACCCGAAGATCGAGTGGATGATCCCCTGGGCTGTTGTTGAGATTCTTGGTGACAAAACTGTTACCGGCGCCATTCTGCAGAACACGGAAACAAAAGAAACCCGTCAGTTGAAATGTGAAGGCATTTTTGTAGCCATCGGGCACGATCCCAAAACAGAGCCATTTGCCGGTCTGGTAAAAACGGATGAAGCCGGATTCATTCAGACGGAGAAAGGATCCACCCGCACCTCGACGCCGGGCATATTCGCGTGTGGTGACGTATGCGACCCGGTATACAAACAAGCAGTTGTCGCGGCCGGTTTAGGCTGTATGGCATCACTTGATGTCGAAAAATATCTCGGCATGCGCGAATAAAAAACTTCTAGCCGGATATTGCATGAACACACCCGGCGTGATCATGCAAAATTCAGGCTAGCGGTATGCTTTTACCTTTTCCTCAAGCCTGCGGGCATCATCCTCCGTTGGGGCCCACGTGGAAATATACATCCCCTTGCCCCCCACGGCGTCAAGCAGGGGAAGAACCTCGTCATATCCGACGCACACCGCCTGCACGCTCTTGCCGCCCTTGAGAATCCTGCGATAGAGATCGTACCACTTCGGCTTGCCGCCGCCTTCCCCGCGCGAGATGAACTGCGGGGTCCACTCGATCGCGTCAAGTTCAGGCACTTCGTTGAGAAGTATGTCCAGATGCTGGAGCGCAGTCTCGCCATCGAGATGATACATCGAATAATCGAGCCAGGCGCACTGCTCACGCAGGGGCTTGACCACGAAGCGGCGGAACATGTCGGGTGAAAACATCGCCGAGCAGTCGCACTGCACTTTACAGGTCCGGCCCGGCCCCCAGATGCTGAAAATAAACGTATTGCCGCCGTCCTCGCCCCTTGTCTTATCGTAGAATAGATCGAATACCTCGAAAAAAGCCTTGTTGATTTCAGCCAGCCTGCACTCGACCCATTCCGGCCGCTCGATCATGTCCATCAGGAGCAGTTCTGTCCCGCGCAGTGACGCCAAAATATCCATGTTCTCGATAATGTCCGGCAGTTCGACAAGCCAGCGGCCCCGCGACTGCCTGACTGCTTCATCAACCAGGGCGGATGATTTACGCAGGATTTCGCCGTCGCGCCTGATCTTCAGCGGCGGATGATTTTCCGGGTCCGTTATGCAGGGATCGAACCAGATCGTATCCGCCGACAGCTTCACGGCAGAACCCAGGAACGCGGCCAGGTCGCCAGCTCCGGTGTAGGTTTGCAGTATCGGAAATGAGTCGCCGCCGAAATACGTGCGCGAAAGCCCGTAGGCGTACCGCGCCGTGCGCCAGGCCGGATCATACCACCGTTGCTCCAGCGAAACAGCCGGTCCCGGGTCCGGTAGATTCTCCCAAGGCTTGTCCTTTGGCGCCGTCACCCACAGCACGAGCCCGTCGCGCTTCCACCATTTGACATGATTCGCCTTTGCAGCAGCCCAGTTATCTTTCCATAGCATACCAGAATCGATCATCACAAACTCCTTCCGCCTGAAGAACTCTCGCCATTGATCAGGAAATAAAGATCACATCCCGGCCGTCAGCATTGAAGCCGGTTCAAAATTTGATCAAATATGTTTAATGCATACACAAAATCATTCCTGTCACAAAGCAAATCCATTACGTACTGCGTATACTACAATATTAGTCATCAAAAAACAGTAATATTATCCATCGGCAGTATACATTCTTCCTCGTTGCGCAATACTAAAACACCAAGCCGGCCGGTATATGCTGCACAGCACTGATTGATGCCGCCGCGGAACTTCTGCGTCTCGGCATTCTTGATACCAGCGGACGGATTCTTCCTGAAAATGAAATCCCATCCGCCGTCCCGCAGAAAATACGGGAAAGGATCCACCCGCACCTCGACGCCGGGCATATTCGCGTGTGGTGACGTATGCGACCCTGTATACAAACAGGCAGTTGTCGCGGCCGGTTTAGGCTGTATGGCATCACTTGATGTCGAAAAATACCTCGGCATGCGCGAATAAAAAGGTTTTAGCTGATGATGTGTGCAACATCATCTTTGTTAGCCATGATCCTTTTTACAGCCTCGAATACGAAGTGAACCATTCACAAAACCGATGACTCGCAGGCCCTTGCCACGTCCAATTATGGGGAACCGGTTTCCTGGTCCAGCCGACAGCGCAGGAAAAAAGTTTCGATTCAGCAACAACCCAGTCGTCATTGGCAAGCCCTGAATCCTCCCCAAGAAAGGCAACAGGGTTGGCATGGAGACTGGAAAGCCAATCTGTCTGGCCGATTGCATCGCGGCAGAACTCGCACCGAAGGACTGCCAAGAACAGGCCCGCTAAAGCCCTGACAGAGGCTGCAAGTGTCGCGCTTGTACGATTCAGGAGTCTATCATGCTTGACATCGTTATAAACCTTCCACCACGCGAGTTCAGAATAGTCGTCAGGTTGGTAGTTCCCAGATTTCGACCATCCCAAAAATGGCTCAAGCACCTCTGGCTTTTCAGCCCAGAACACAAGCCATTGGGGTTGCATGTATTGGCCGAAATACGTGAAGTAGTCAACCATGGTAAATCGGGTCTTCGTCACGCACGATGATTGCCCAGCCTCGTACTTCCACAAGGAGTCGAGCAGACTGCAAGACTCAAGCAAAACGGGAACTAGAGCATCAGACCAAACGGTCTCGTGGGTGGTACAGTACGGTACGATACGCAAGACATCCGACAGCATACCTTCGATTCTCAGATACGCATTGACAACGCTCTGTCCTGGAAAATTATTACTCATGTTGTCTCCGGGTCAACGGTACGGCGCGAAATCTGGTTGGGGCTCTTGATTTCTTTCACCGATTACCTTTTGCCCGATTATGGGTAATGCACAACATTTGACAGTTTTTGGATGCTGTTTTGCCGCCCTTGCTCCATGCTGCTACATGGTCGGCGTCCATTTCATCTAACTTCCAAAGTTTGCTCTTGTTTGCATCGTGCCCAATTGCACAGAGAGGGCAGTTTGATTTGCCTTTCGCCCCAGTTTTTTTAGTCTGTGCTGCATAAACAGATTTCTTTGTTGCTTCGTCAAAAACGCGGACATCCAGCAATTGAGTATCTGTTGAACCGCCAAGGATGAACTCATAAATCCCCTTTCGGTTTTTGACATAAGGATCACCGTAGAGTTTTTGCACCTCGGCAGACACCTTCGCGTGATTATACGCCTTCGCGTGATACTTTTCGTACAGTCGTCCCCACTCAAGCCCGCGCATCTCGCTTTCAACTTCAGTGAATACACTTGAAACCCAATCCATCACGCTATTGAAATATGTGTTCAGTTCTTTGATATTTTTATCAAAGCGATGACGACTCATGTAGTCGCCGATATTGCCTTTGCTTACCCAATCCAGCGCACATTCTAAGAACTCCTGCCGGTTGGCGCTGCCCTTGATATATGCGCTCCACTTCTGAATGTTGGCGTTTTGGCTATTGCTGAATTCCTCTTTGCCAAGATCGGAAGAGCGTCGT
>JBFZFB010000171.1:0-2966 GCA_041306605.1 Lentisphaerota bacterium
GTCAACTAAACAAATTCACATTCATAACAGGCTGATCTCATGATTTACGCCGAAATGAAATGCCGAAAAATCTTTGCCACCACCGCTTCGCTCAAAAACCCCGGTTTGGGACAGGCTCTAGCTATTGCCATAGAACTCTCCATGCTTACCGATGGAAATAGGTTTCCATCAGCTTGACACTGGCATTTACACTGCCTCTTTTCTCTGCAACCACTTTACCCGCGCGTTCACCATACGCCTGTCTTGCGGCAGGATCACACACAAACCTGCGAATCGCTTCTTCCAGCCCCTTGGCATCAGCAACCTGTATCATGGCATTTGCCACACGCAGATCAGCAACAACTGTTTTAAAATTTTCCATGTTAGGACCAGTGATAATGGCTTTCGAATACGCCGCCGCTTCAATAATATTCTGCCCCCCGTGTTGAGTAAGACTCTTTCCCACAAAAATGACATCGGCATCAGCATAGCAATCCTTCAATTCACCCGTCGTATCAACAAGAAGCACCTCTACTTCTTCAGACCGTCGGTCACCATCGCTTTTTCCCCGTAATGCAGCCGTTTGAGATCGTTTTGTAAATGAACATCCATATCTGCTTATTATGGATTCCACTTCACCGCGTCGCTCAGCATGACGAGGAACCAGAACAAGCCTTAACCCGGAATACTCCGTTTTTAGCTTCTGATAAATGCCAAGCAGAATATCCTCCTCACCCGGCCAAGTAGAGCCTCCGACAATTATAACGTCTTTCGCGCCGAACCCGCAGCCGATAAATATTTCTCCGGCACTGCCATTGCCTGAACTGCCGGACGGGACTATGTCGTACTTGGCGGTACCCATCACTTTGATCTTGTCGTCTTCTGCACCTAAATCAATAAGACGCGCCTTGTCCGTTTCGCTCTGAACAAGTATCAAATCAAAACATTTAATTATCGGCTTGAAAAACAATTTTAACATCCTGTATCCGCGGCAAGACGATTCCGAGATGCGACCGTTAACCAGAATTACGGGAATATTCTCATCCTTTGCCATTCTTATCAGGTTGGGCCATATCTCGCCTTCTGTGAGAATCAGCGTTCCGGGTCTTATAATTCTTAAAACACGTTTCATTACAGGCGGGAAATCGCATGGAAAATACAGAAGAACGTCATCCTTGTTCATGTTCGATTGGGCAATCTTGTGACCAGTTGATGTTGTTGTAGTAATTACAAAGGACAAACCCGGAACAGATGCTCTCATTTCATGCATGAACCGTAATGCTACGTATATTTCACCCACGCTTACGGCATGAAACCAGACCCGTGAATTGCCACTTAATCGTTCAAGAATATCAGGAGAGTAAAAGCCGAATCTCTGAAGAAAATCCTGTCTATACCCCCCTCTTCGCCACATGCGAAATAAAAACTTTGGGAGCATCAATGTGTACCCTATTGCGAATATAATATTATAAAAAAACCATAACATATTTCAGTCCTTATGACGATTAAGCTCTCGGATGCGCATCTTCATATACTTTTTTCAGACGTTCAACGGAAACATGCGTGTATATTTGCGTGGTAGACAGACTGGCATGTCCCAGCAACTCCTGTACACTGCGTAAATCGGCTCCGGCATCAAGCATGTGCGTGGCAAACGAATGCCGCAGAACATGCGGCGACATGTTTTTATCCAATCCGCATTCTGCAAGATATTTTTTCATCATCCGCTCAATTGACCTTGTCGTCAGAGCCTTCCCCCTTAAATTTAAAAACAAAAAACGCTGTCTGCCGGCACCTTTTTCATTCAGAGGCATCTGACGCCCCTTGCCCATCATTTCCCTTATCGCATGGCAGGCAGGTGCGCCAAGAGGACACAACCGTTCTTTTTTGCCTTTACCGCGCACCTTTATGATGCCCGACAATAAATCCACGTCGCTTTCATAGGCACCAGCCACTTCGCTCACACGGGCGCCGGTGCTGTACAAAACTTCAAGTATCGCTGTGTCCCGTGCCGCCGCGTACTGCTTGGAGATATCAGACTTTGAATCATTATCATGCCGTGAATCACGGTTGAATATTTTCATTGGCGCAGACAGCAATTTCTCCACTTCTGCTACAGATAAGACTGAAGGAAGATTTTTCTGCCGTCTCGGAGCCCTCAATCCGCCAAACGGATTATGATCCACATATTCTTCTCTCTCAAGAAATTTGAAAAAAGTCCGCAAACTGGAGAGTTTTCTGCCGGTTGTTACAGATTGTTTTCCTGTTTTCTGGCATTCCACCAGAAATTTTCTGGCGGCAAAGACATCTATATCTTTCCATGCCACCGGAACATTCAAGCGGTGCTTTGTAAAACATGTAAGCTGTTCAATATCAAGAAGATAAGCGTATATAGTGTGTTTGGACGCGTTTCTCTCATTTTCCAAATAACGGATGAAATGCGCTATGCAAGGATCCTTTTTTATATCCCCGTTATTGTCAGCCATCGGTACTACCTCTTTTTTTCACGGCCTTGATGTCGCATTCCTGCGCTACAAGTTCATAACTGGGTATCTGATCCCTGTATTTCCTTACCATCCTTTTGAGAGCCGCGATCTGTTTCACAGACAGAAACCCTTTCTTCTCAAAGTACTGAGAAAGAGATTCGTAAAAAGATTTATCGTTAAAAACCATCTTGCCCCTTGTGACAGGTTCCGCCCAGGTGTTCACAAAGCTCATTGCATCCAGCAACGGCTTGCATTGTTTTCCTAGAGTTATCATGTCATCTTTTATTTCGAGAATTTCTTTCTTCGCGTCAAAATTCTCTATTTTTTTCGAATGAGCAACAACAATATTATCCAGAGCCTGAACCTGAGCTTCTGACAAGCGCCGTCCGCTTTCAACTCTGGATTTAAGGGAATCCAGAAACGTTCGGCCTGATTCATCCATGGAAATATCCTGTAAAATTTCCAGCTTGCGAATAGTGCTTTCGCTGGGAGGCTGTAATT
>JBFZFB010000172.1:0-21998 GCA_041306605.1 Lentisphaerota bacterium
GACGTGACTGTCTTTCATTTGTTTCATCGGCCACGCGTATGGAATCCGCATGAACGCCTATGGATGGGTTATGAACGTAAACGCGGTAAAATAGAGCAGTTCAACGCGATGTTGCGCGGAGGTCCGCGCGCACCCTTTTCCGAGATCATCTGCGATTTTAAACTGCTTCCAACGATTCAGTATGTTATCACGCTGGACACCGATACCAGCTTGCCTCACGATGCAGCCCGAAAACTCATCGGCACAATGGCGCATCCGCTGAACCGACCACGATTTGATAAGGCTACAGGCCGTGTGGTCAAAGGCTACGCCATTTTGCAGCCACGCACACCCATCAGTCTGCTCTCGGCCAATCGATCACGGTTCTCCCAGCTCAGTTCCGGCGAAGCCGGTATCGATCCCTACACGCGCGAGGTATCCGACGTGTATCAGGACCTTTTCGCAGAGGGATCATACGTAGGCAAAGGTATCTACGACGTGGACGCATTCCTGCAGGCAACGGCAGGACGATTCCCGGAGAATCTCATCCTGAGTCACGATCTGGTGGAAAGTGGTTATGCCCGGTCAGCATTGGTCACAGATGTGGAGTTGTATGAGAATCACCCTGCTAGTTTCACTGCTGAAATGAGCCGTCGCCATCGTTGGATCAGGGGTGACTGGCAGATTGCCGGCTGGCTCTTGCCGCGCGTACTCGGGCCAGCCAAAAAGCGTCTGCCCAACACGTTGACCGTGCTCGGCAGGTGGAAAATTTTCGACAACCTGCGCCGAAGTCTCGTGCCGCCAGCCTTGTTACTGCTGTTGCTAGGCGGCTGGCTGTTGACACCTGTGCCCACTGGTTTTTGGACACTGTTAGTGCTACTGCTGTGTTTACTGCCCGTACTGCTGGTGGCACTAGCGGAAGTGGTTCGCAAACCCTGTGAACGGAACTGGGGCATGCATCTGGACACCACCATAAAATCAATGGGTCGCCATTTGACTGAGGCCGGTATGGCTCTGTGCACATTGCCGTATCGTGCTGTTATTCATTTGGATGCGATTCTCGTTTCAGGCGGGCGTATGCTGTTTACACGTCGAGGGTTGATGTTATGGCACACGAAGCGTTATACCAATCGCAATAACTGTACGACCATAAAAGACTTCCTTTGTGAGATGTGGGTTGCGCCTTTATTCGCCATTGCCGGCGTTGCGGGACTGGCTATTACGCATCCCGCAGAATTGGCCTTCAGTTGGCCGATCTTGTTGCTATGGATGGGTGCCCCTATAATAGGATGGTGGATAAGCCGACCCATCGTTCCGGCACATCCGGGGTTATCTGACGCACAGAGGAAGTTTCTGCGCGGTTTGTCCCGTCAGACCTGGCGTTACTTTGAAGTGCTGGTTAATGCCGAACAGAACTGGTTGCCACCAGATAATTTTCAAGAAAGCCCGACACCCGTGGTTGCCTGCCGCACATCACCAACCAACATCGGCATGACCTTGCTGGCCAACCTGGCGGCTGGCGATTTCGGCTATCTCTCTGCCGGCCAACTGCTCGACCGCACCGATAAAACTTTCTCCACACTGGAAAAACTCGAACACTACAGGGGGCATTTTTACAACTGGTACGATACTCGCACGCTGAAACCTCTACACCCGCTCTATGTATCGAGTGTCGATAGCGGCAACCTCGCCGGGGCGTTAGTCACCTTGCGGGCCGGACTGATGGAAATGAAAAACCAACCCATCATTTCTCCCAACGTTTTAGCAGGGTTGCAGGACACCTTGGAAATGGTGTCATCTCCGGCAACCGACCGGCTCCATGAAAAGTTGCAATCGTCTTTGCCGCCCAATCTCGCGGCAGCGTTTGCATGGCTCGATGAATTCAGCCGTGAGGTCGCCGCTCTAACCGCAAACGGTAACGCGGAACAGCAATGGTGGACGCAGGCTCTCGTACAGCAGTGCACTGCCGCACGGGACGATTTGCAGTTCCTGGTTTCCGATCCCTGTCTGTTTGATCATGTGCCAACATTGCAGGAGTTGGCATCCACGCCGGTAGCTGGTGAACGCGCCACCGAGCGCATTCAGCGGATTGATCAATTGGCCCAGCGGTGCACCGAGCAGGCGGAAATGGATTTTTCGTTCCTGTACGATTCAGCCCGTGATTTAATGTCGATTGGATATAACGTTACCGACCGCCGTCGCGATACCTCATATTACGACCTGCTAGCATCGGAGGCGCGGCTGGCCAGTTTTATCCTTATTGCCTATGATCAGTTACCGGATGAACATTGGTTCGCCTTAGGCCGACAGTTGACCACTCATTCTGGCGCGCCGGCGTTGTTGTCTTGGAGCGGTTCAATGTTCGAGTACCTAATGCCGCTACTGGTGATGCCAACATACGAACACACTCTGCTTGATCAGACCTATCGTGCGGTTGTAGCCCGCCAGATTGAATACGGTCGCCAGCGCGGTGTGCCGTGGGGTATTTCTGAATCGTGCTACAACACCACCGATACCCACGGTATTTATCAGTACAGCGCCTTCGGTGTACCGGGGCTGGGCTTTAAGCGCGGTCTTGCCGACGATCTGGTGGTAGCACCTTACGCGTCTGTTCTGGCGTTGATGGTAGCACCCCGTGCGGCGTGTGAAAATCTTGAAGCGCTGGCGGTAGCAGGCTGTCAAGGGGCGTACGGGTTTTATGAAGCGATAGACTTCACACCATCGCGCGTGCCACGCGGCAAGAACAGTGTACCGCTTCGCTGTTTTATGGCGCATCACCAAGGGATGAGTTTGCTGGCGCTCGACTATCTGTTACAGAACCAGCCCATGCAGCGCCGGTTCCTGTCAGACCCGTCATTTAAAGTATTGGAGCCATTGTTGTACGAACGCATTCCCAAGGTCTCTTACCCGTTACTACCGCACGCGGCTGAAGTCAGCGCCGCGCGACGACCACCGGTGGTTACAGCAGCAGCCATGCGGGTGTTTGCAACGCCGCACACTCCTATTCCTGAAGTGCACCTGCTGTCCAACGGCCGTTATCACGTGATGGTAACCAACGCCGGCAGTGGGTACAGCCGATGGAAGGATTTTGCAGTTACTCGCTGGCGTGAGGACGCGACGTGCGACGGGTGGGGCACTTTCTGTTATCTGCGCGATGTTGAGACCGGTACGCTTTGGTCGTCAGCCTATCAACCGACTCGGCGGCCGTCAAAGAACTACGAGGCTATTTTTCTACAAGGGCGCGCAGAATACCGCCGCCGCGACGAAAATATAGACGTGCACACGGAAATCGCCGTATCACCTGAGGATGACGTAGAAGTCCGCCGCATCACGCTTACAAATCTCTCGTCACACACCCGCATAATCGAGATGACAACTTACGCGGAAGTCGTAATCACGACGCAGAACGCCGACATCATGCACCCGGCATTCAGTAATCTATTCGTGCAAACAGAGATTCTACGGGATATGCAGGCCATTTTATGCATGCGCCGGCCGCGTGCACCGGAACAGAAACAGCCGTGGATGTTCCATTTGATGACCACGCAAGGTACACCTTCGGGTGACATGTCCTACGAAACAGACCGAACTAAATTTATCGGTCGCTGCCGCACGGTTGCCAACCCTGCCGCGTTTGACGATATTGGTCCTCTTTCCAACACAGATGGCTCGGTGCTTGATCCAATTGTAGCGATTCGCAGTGGTGTTGTCATTGATCCCGACACATCTGCCAACTGGCACATTATCTCCGGCATGGCCGAAACGCGCGAGGAGGCCATGGCGTTAATAGGGAAATATCGCGACTCGAGTTGTGCAGCGCGTGCGTTCGACATGGCCTGGTCGCACAGTCAGATCATGTTGCACCAGATGCAGACAACCGAGGCGGAAGCCCAGGTATATGCGCAGTTAGCCAGCTCTGTCATTTACGCGAATCCCCTGCACCGTGCCGGTGCAGGAATTCTAACCCGTAACAGGCTGGGCCAGACCGGTTTGTGGGCATTTGGGATATCGGGCGACCTGCCGATCCTTCTGATGCGCATTGCTGATGTGCACCGGATTGATCTGGTTAAACAGGTGCTCAATGCTCACGCCTACTGGCGCGACAAGGGATTGAATGTTGATCTGGTCATTCTAAACGAAGATTTCTCCGGGTATCGTCAGGTTTTGCATGACCGGATACTAGGCTTGATCACCGCCGGCACTGAAGCGGACCGGATGGACAAGCCGGGAGGGGTTTTTCTTCGGCGCAGCGAACAGCTATCAGAAGAAGACCGGATACTACTGCAAACGGTATCGCGGGTGATCCTTGCTGACAGCGCTGAAACTTTGACAGAACAGGTAGAGAGGCAAGTGCCGGGGACGCGCAAGATTCCGCGCTTCGCACCGACCCGGTCTTATCGACCGGCAATAGCCGCAGTGCCACCACCGCGCGAGCGTGTATTTGCAAATGGAATTGGCGGGTTCACACCCGACGGGCGTGAGTATGTGATTTCGCTTGGACCGGGGCAAAACACGCCAGCACCGTGGGTGAACGTTATTGCTAACGCGCAAATCGGCACAGTAATATCAGAAAGCGGCGGGGCTTATACCTGGGTTGACAACGCTCATGAATTCAGGATTACTCCATGGCACAACGATCCCGTATGCGACACTAGTGGTGAGATGTTTTATATCCGCGACGAAGAAACAGGGGAATTCTGGTCACCAACGCCGCTACCCGCACGTGGAAACGGAACGTACGTGTGCCGGCACGGGTTCGGCTACAGCGTGTTTGAGCACACTCACATAGGAATTAATTCCGAACTTTGGACATATGTTGCGCTGGACGCACCTGTCAAGCTGGTGGTGGTGAAGGTGGTTAATCGCTCGGGCCGGCCTCAGCGCCTGTCGGTCACCGGCTACTGGGAGCTGGTGCTTGGCCAGTCGCGGCATGCGAACCTTATGCACGTTGTCACCGCGATTGATCCTGCCACTGGTGCACTGTTTGCCCGCAACGTGTACAACAGGGAGTTTGCCGGCAAGACCGTTTTCTTTAACGTTAACGCCGCTGTACGGACAGTTACCGGCAATCGCACTGAGTTTCTGGGGCGTAACGGGACACATGAATATCCTGCCGCGATGCGGAAAACGCAACTGTCCGGCCAGACGGGTGCAAGTCTTGACCCTTGCGCTGCATTGCAAGTACCGTTTGAACTTGCCGACGGCCAGGAATACGAACTGACTTTCGTGATGGGTGCCGGTAGCAGTACCGAGGAGGCACACCAACTGGTCCGGCGATTCAGCGACCCCGCTAGTGCACGGCTGACATTGGAAAGCGTCTGGGAATTCTGGAAAAGGACACTGGGCGTGGTGTATGCTGAAACGCCAGACTCAGCCTTAAACATATTGGTCAACGGCTGGCTGGAGTATCAGACGCTGGCAGGTCGCTACTGGGGCCGGAGCGGGTATTACCAGTCAGGTGGCGCTTACGGATTCCGCGACCAGCTTCAAGACACGATGGCGTTGCTCCATGCCGCCCCGTGGACTGCCCGCGAACATTTATTACGGTGCGCCAGCCGTCAGTTCCGAGACGGAGACGTGCAGCACTGGTGGCATCCGCCGACTGGCCGTGGCGTGCGTACGCATTGCTCTGACGATTACCTCTGGCTGGCTTACGCTGCCTGCCGGTATGTAAAGATGACGGGCGATACAGGCGTGCTTGATGAACATGCGCCATTCCTTGAAGGCCGTCCGGTGAATGCCTGCGAGGAATCGTACTATGATCTGCCTCAGCGCGCGGGGGATGGTACGCTCTACGAGCATTGCGTAAGGGCTATCAAACACAGACTGAACTTTGGCGTGCACGGCCTGCCGTTGATCGGTTGTGGCGACTGGAACGACGGCATGAACCTTGTCGGCGAAAAAGGCAAAGGCGAGAGCGTGTGGCTGGCGTTTTTTCTCTATCACGTATTACAACGCTTCTCAGAATTGGCGCAACGCAAAGGTGATAGTGAGTTTGCCGGCCAGTGTATCAACGAGGCAGCGCAATTGCAGCAGAATATAGAAATGTACGGGTGGGACGGCGATTGGTACCGGCGCGCGTACTTCGATGACGGCACGCCGCTCGGCTCGGCCGCGAACGAGGAATGCAAGATCGATTCCATCGCCCAGAGTTGGGCTGTGTTGTCTGGCGCAGCCAATCCAACCCGGGCGCGGTTGGCCATGAACAGTGTTTATCAACGGCTGGTTCAGCACGACTCACGGCTGATCAAGCTGTTTGATCCGCCGTTCGATAAATCCACGCTGCAGCCGGGCTATATCAAAGGCTATGCACCCGGCGTGCGCGAGAACGGCGGACAGTACACCCACGCCGCGATATGGGCTGTAATGGCGTTTGCGGAACTGGGCGACACCGAGCGGGCATGGGAATTGCTCTCTATGCTTAACCCGATCCGTCACTCTATGGATATAACGGAAGTCAGCCGCTACAGAGTCGAGCCGTACGTCGTCGCCGCCGACATCTATACTGTCGCGCCGCACAGCGGTCGCGGTGGATGGACTTGGTACACGGGTTCCGCGGGTTGGATGTACCGGCTGATCGTTGAGACGTTGCTCGGATTGAGGCTGGAAATAGACCAACTACGAGTTAACCCGCGCATGCCACTTGCATGGGATTCATTCAAAGTTCACTACCGTCATCGCAATACGTTTTACCACATCAATGTAAAACGGGCCGGAGCAGGGGACACCCAGTCGGCAAGTTTTGTCGTTGACGGCAAAGAGCAGCCCGACGCCACGATCCATCTCGTTGATGACGGCCAAGAGCATATCGTTGAAATTAAAGTCGCTGACTTATAAAAGAGACCATATTATATGCATTGAGAACCGATTTTTTCGGCATGAATGTATATGTATACGCAGTAATATATCAGAAAAAGGGTCATTTATTCATTTATTCAGCGTTGTATTTCAAACCAAATTACGCATAATATGCTTTTAATTTGATGGAGGCAGGTAATTTATGTCCAGTACTATAGGCAAGATTTTTTCGGTTACAACGTTTGGTGAGTCGCATGGGCCGTGCATAGGGGCAATTGTGGACGGGTGTCCAGCCCAGCTTAAATTAAATGAGGCGGATATTCAGCATCAATTGAACAGACGGCGTCCGGGCAAGAGCGATTTGAGTTCCGCACGGAATGAAGCTGATATCGTGAAAATAGTATCAGGAGTGGAAGATGGACTCACTCTGGGATCACCAATAGCTTTGATTATTGAAAATAAAGATATCCGGCCTGCTGATTATGCCTCTATTTCCACAATACCAAGACCATCTCATGCTGATTTTACATACAAAGCCAAGTATGGCATACTGGCCAAAAGCGGAGGCGGAAGAGCCAGCGCCCGGGAAACCGTATGCAGGGTTGCAGGCGGAGCCGTGGCTGAAAAATTTCTTCATGATCTTCACAGAGTTGAAATTGTTGCATGGGTAAATTCAATCGGTAATACAACTCTTTCGGATGTGGATGTAAATGCCGTCAACCGGATTCAGGTTGATGCCAGCGAAGTAAAATGTCCTGATCCGTCTCTATCAAAAAAAATGGCAAATATGATCAAAGAAGTTGCCGAGTCCGGAGATTCGATTGGCGGCACAATTATGTGTGTCTGCCGCAATATCCCTGCGGGGTGGGGTGAACCTGTATTTGAAAAGATGGAAGCCATGCTGGCAGCAGCCATGCTTTCCATACCGGCCTGCAAGGGATTTGAAGTTGGATCCGGCTTTGAAGGATCCCGCATGCGCGGCTCCGAACATAATGACATGTTTGTCATGAAGGGAAACCGGTTGGGAACTATATCCAATAGAAGCGGGGGCATACAAGGTGGACTGACAAATGGGGAGCCAGTTGTTTTCAGGCTGGCTTTCAAACCCGTGGCGACTATCAGGTTGCCTCAAAACACAGTTAATTATGATGGCGTTCCGGTTTCGTTGAAGATGGAAGGCCGTCATGATCCTTGCGTATTGCCGCGTGCTGTGCCTGTTGTTGAGGCCATGGCGGCCATTGTACTTGCAGATATGGCGCGGCGCAGCGGAAGATGAAACTCCCGGGTACATTCGAATTGATTTCTTTTGATTCCGCTTCCCAGGCGCGAAGAGGGCGATTGTGGACAAAGCACGGTCCGGTGGATACCCCAGTATTTATGCCTGTAGGAACGATGGGGGCCGTTAAAACCATGTCCCCTCAGGAGCTGAAGGATCTTGATGTTCAAATCACACTCGGTAACGCGTATCATCTTGCAATCAGGCCGGGAATTGAAATTGTGGAGGCAATGGGGGGATTGCACAGGTTTATGGGGTGGGACAGGCCGATATTGACCGATAGCGGAGGATATCAGGTGTTCAGTCTGGCCAAGCTCAGGAAAATCCGTGAAAATGGGGTTGAATTCAATTCGCATATTGATGGCCGGCGTTTTTTTCTTGGTCCCATTGAGGCAATGGAAATCCAGCGAAAACTGGCTTCTGACATAGCAATGGTGTTTGACGAATGCGCTCCTTATCCGTGCGCTTATGATTACGCTTGTCAATCGGTCAACAGGACATTAGCATGGGCGTTTTCATGTGCTAATCAGGTTAAAGCTGATGGTCAGTTGCTGTTTGGCATTGTTCAAGGCGGTGAATATGCGGATTTGAGAGAACGGTCCGCGAAGGAACTTGTATCCATCGGATTTGATGGTTTTGCGATCGGAGGGGTTAGCGTTGGCGAGCCGGAAGCAGTATTGATTCGCGGCGTTGAAGACAGCGTTAAGCACTTGCCGGTTGAAAAGCCGAGATATCTGATGGGAGTTGGAAGAATATCACAGATTATCGAGCTTGTGGCGCGCGGGGTGGATATGTTTGACTGCGTGATGCCAACAAGGTTCGGAAGGAACGGAACGGCGTTTACACGGCAAGGACATTATCCGGTTAAAGCCGGAGAATATAAATGTGATACTCGTCCGGTTGAAGAAGGATGTGACTGTTATACCTGTAGAAATTTTTCGCGCGCGTATATCAGACATCTGTTGAATGTTAAGGAAATTCTGGGGGTAAGACTTTTGACAATGCATAACATTTACAGATACATGCAATTCATGCATGAGATCAGGGATGCATTGGAAAAAGGGGTGTTCGGTGAACTTAGGGAGAAATACGCGGCTATTTCGCGCCATGAAGAATGTTGACAGGTTTTGGTGTTTGATAAATAAACAGGTTCGCATTATTGGCGGACAAGTCTCTACTAAAGAGAGGAGAGGGAAATGATGAATTTAGATTTTATTCTGGCGATGGCGGCACCTGCCGGCGGACAGGCACAAGGTAACGGCGGTTTGGGCGCCATGTTAATGCCGATGGTGATATTGTTTGCCATTTTCTACTTTATGCTCATCCGGCCTCAGCAAAGAAAAGAAAAAGAGCGCAAGCAGATGATCGAAAACATTAAGACTGGTGATCGTGTAATGTTCAGCGGGGGCATACTTGGAACTGTCACAAACATAAAGGAAAACACGCTTGTTGTTAAAATTGCCGATAATGTCAAAATTGATGTATTAAGAGGCGCGGTCAGCAGAATACTGGAAAAAGGCGATAAGGCCCCTGCTGAAGACGAAAAATAGGAACCTTGATTTTGGTTGAATGTCTTGTTATGTGTTTGACTTAATATGAAGCGAGAAGGGTTGTAATCATGGATACTGATAAAAATGCGGTTTGGAAGTGGTTGATATTGATTGTTCTGCTTGCGGCATCTCTTTCCAGGGTTATTCCGCTTAAAGATAAGGAAGGTAGAGATCGTATAAGACTTGCGCTTGACCTCAAGGGCGGAACACGGTTCACCGTTGAAATTGACCAAGACAAGATCAAGGACGAAATAAAAGCCCGTTACAAAAACATCACGGAAGAAGAGCTTAATTTGGAAGTCAAAAACGCGTTAGCCGACGGGCCGGAGCGGGCTCTTGAAGTGCTGCGTAACCGTATTGACACATTAGGCATCAACGAGCCTGTTATTTACATTGATCAGAACAAGCGGATTATCATACAGCTTCCGGGCATAGATGATCAGGCGCAGAAAGAAGCAAAAAGAGTAATACAAAGCGTGGCGTTTCTTGAATTCCGCATGGTCCATGAAAACAACGAAGAGCTTGTGGCTAAGCTGTCGGAAAAGAATCTAGCCCCCGAAGGCTACAAGGTGTATCCGGTTGACGGCAGGTTGTGCTACAAGCGTGACCGCGTAGCCGTGCCTGATGAGGCTATTGACGCTGCTTTTCGCGATAAAATGGGCAGGTTTAATATTCCTGATGCTGAATATGAATTCATGTTGCGCAAGGAAGAAATCAACGGTGAAATAGTATATATGCCGTTTTTTGTCAAACGCCGGGCGGAAATGAAGGGAGACCTGCTCAAAAATGCCCGTATAGGTTTTGATAATTTCAATCAACCGCTTGTCAGTATTGAATTTGACAGCAAGGGTGCAAAAGCTTTCAGCCGGGTTACCTCGGAATACGCGCCGGGTGGAACCTTGAATATTGATTCCAAGAGACGTCTTCTTGCTATTGTGCTTGATGGCACTATTTATTCTGCGCCTTGGATCAAAGAACCAATTTACAGCGGAAAAGCGGAAATCAACGGAAGCTTCACCACTGCTGATGCCATGCTTCTTTCCAACGTTCTCCGTGCAGGCTCTTTGCCTGCCCCGGTAAAAATCGTTGAGGCATTATTTGTAGATCCAAGTCTTGGTGCAGATTCAATAAAAAGCGGCATACGCGCTGTTGCATACGGGTCTATCGGCGTGATTCTTTTCATGGGAATCTATTATCTGGTTTGTGGCGCAGTCGCAAATCTGGCTTTGATTTTGAACTTTCTATTACTGCCGCTGGGCATGATTATTACCGCGGGATTTCTATCCATCGGGCTGAAAGACTCATCTGTTGCGAATCGCATTCAGCTTCCTGTGCTTTCGCTTCCCGGTATAGCAGGCATGCTATTGTCGGTAGGTATGTCTGTTGACGCATGTGTTCTGATATTTGAACGTATGCGTGAGGAGTTCACAGGAGGCAAAAGGCTGTGGCCCGCGATAACAGCCGGCTATAACAGGGCTTTTCTGGCGATATTTGACTCCAACCTTACAACTTTGATCACTGGTATAATATTATTCAGGTTCGGATCAGGGCCGCTTCGCGGGTTCGCTATTACACTTTGCGCCGGTATTATCGTCAGTATGTACACGGCGCTGATTGTCACAAAACTTCTCTTTGCCCTAATCGCGTCAAAGACAAAGATGGAAAAATTCAAAATGCTTTCCATGATCAAGCCCACATCTATTGATTTCATTTCAAAAGGAAAGATAGCGGCACTTTTGACGGTTACCGTAATTGTTGTTTCCTGCGGGCTGGCGATAGTGCGAGGGATCAAAGATCCCAGCTCGGTACTGGGCGTGGATTTCACCGGTGGGTCAGCCGTAACTTTCTCATTCAAGAATAAAATTGATCCCGATCAGATCAGAACCGCATTGTCCGGCTTGGGAATGAATGAATTGTACATTCAATATCAGGGCGATATTGATAACAATAACAAGGATAAATATTTGGAAATAAAGACTTCATCAGGCCTGGTTAATAATCAGAAACCTTCAGAACTTATTTTAAAAACTTTGAACGAAAAGCATCCTGATGCGCAGTTCAAAATTGCGCAGGAGAACGAAGTAGGCGCGCAAGTGGGCAAAACGCTTGGAAGAGATGCTATTATATCAATGATTCTGGCATTTGTTCTAATGATCATTTACATCACATGGCGGTTCGAAATGGGGTTCGCGATAGGCGCGATAGTCGCGTTAATTCACGATACGCTCTTTACCGCAGGTGTTTATGTAATGTTTGGACGGCAGATAAATCTGACTATTATAGCCGCGTTGCTGACAATTATCGGTTATTCCGTAAACGATACGATCGTTATTTTTGACAGAATCCGCGAAGATATGCGTTTAGAGCGGAACAAAACATTCAAAGATATCTGCAATTTGAGCATAAATCGAACACTCAGCCGTACCATACTAACATCATTAACGGTCTTTATAACCGTCATATCGCTTCTTATTTTTGGAGGCGGTGCCATAAACGATTTTGCTCTGGCAATGTTTATAGGTTTGGTTGCAGGTATATACTCAACGGTTTATATCGCAACTCCAGTGGCTCTCTGGTGGCATCGTAACAAGACACCGAATTTTGCCCTCAAAGGGAAATGATGCCATGAGTACATTGTTGGACGACACCGGTACTCCGGTTGAAGATAAAAAGCGTCTTCAAAAATGGAGATCCGTTGAAGTAGACCGTGTATCAACGGAAATGCTGTCGAAAAGATTAAACATACCAATGCCTGTGGCCGCAGTACTGGCAGGCCGCGGATTGAGTGATCCTGTTCAGGCTGAAGAGTTTCTGAATCCAAGATTAAGCAGTTTGTCTGATCCTTTTTCACTGCCGGGCATGAATGAAGCGGTAAAACGCATTTGGACTGCTATTCTTGGCCATGAAAAAATTGTTGTATATGGTGATTACGATATTGATGGGATAACAAGCACCGCTCTGCTGGTGTCGGTTCTAGGCAAACTTGGCGCAAATGCCGGATCATTTCTTCCGAACCGCTTTACCGACGGCTACGGATTGAGTACCGGCGCTTTACGGCGGTGTATAGAGACATGCAGGCCGGGGCTTGTAATAACGGTTGACTGCGGAACTTGCGCTGTTGACGCGGTGAAGTTGGCGCGCAGTTTTGGAATAGATGTAGTTGTTACTGATCATCACGAAATTACTGGTCCGCTGACGGAAGCTGTTGCGGTAATTAATCCGTTATTATCTGACAACAGCGCTGTATCTCATCTGGCTGGTGTTGGCGTTGTTTTCAAATTGTGTCACGGTTTGATAAAATACGGTATGACAGCCGGAAGTATTGACGGAAAAAATGATCCAGCAGAGTTGATACGTGATATAGATTTGAGGGAATGGCTTGATCTTGTGGCCATAGGTACTGTTGGTGATGTTGTGCCATTGACGGGAGAAAACAGAATATTGGTGCATCATGGATTGAACTATCTGAACAAATTATTTAACGGTTCCGATTTTTCATCCGGAAAAACAGGTCAATACAGGCCGGGTCTTGTGCAATTAGGTAAAATAGCCGGGTTGGGAAAGTCCGATGTAAATTGTTACCATATAGGCTTTGTTATCGGTCCACGGTTAAACGCGGCGGGGCGATTGGGCAGTGCAGTACCGGCGCTTGAATTGCTTCTCACTCAGGATGAGATTCATGCTGAAAATCTTGCTTCCATACTTGATGATACCAACAAAGAGAGGAAAAGAATAGAAGAAGACATAATGGAGCGGGCGCTTGATCACATAAAGTCTTTTTCTGATGAAAGAAACAGCTTTGGCATTGTTACACATGATAAAGGCTGGCACATTGGCACCATCGGAATTGTAGCGTCAAGATTAAGTTCGAAATTCCGGCGGCCTGTTGTTGTTATTGGATTTGATGAAGATGGGTTAGGGCGGGGTTCGTGCAGGAGTACGTCTGATATAGATGTTGCCAAGGTGTTATCCATGTGCACTGATTACCTTGTATCATGCGGAGGGCATAAAATGGCCGCTGGTCTGGTTATACGGAAAGAGAACGTGGACTTGTTCCACAAGCGCTTTAATCAGATTTGCGCCGGTGAGTCCAAAAACATTCATGACGATTCTGTTTACAAGTTTGATGCGTGGCTGACACATCTTGGTGAAATTGACGCGTTTTTTTTCAAGGCTATGCAGCGATTGGAACCGTTTGGCATGGGGAATGCCAAGCCTGTCTGGGGGATAAGAAATGTGCGTGTTGTTGGTTCTCCCAGAAAAGTGGGGAAAAATCATCTAAAAATGGTTGTTGCCGGAGGGGCTAGCCAATTTGAAGCAATAGGCTTTGAAATGGCTGACGAACCGCTGCCTGACGGCAGTTTGGATATGTTATTTCAGGTGCAAGAAGACAATTACAGGGGGCGAGACTCCCTGCAATTGAACATAAAAGCTTTCAGACCGTCTGAAAATCATTAATTTTTCCCAATATTTATCTTTTTGCTTGCCTTTAATGGTCTGGTAGTTATAAGTTTTCGGCTAAAAGAGGGATAGCAATGGCAAGAGTATGTGAAATATGTGGTAAAGGTTGTATGGCGGGAAGTTCTATTATACGCCGAGGCATGGCCAAGAAGAAGGGCGGCATAGGTCTCCACTGTACAGGTATAAGTAAACGTCGTTTTCTTCCTAACCTTCAAAAGATACGCACAATAGAAGCAGGGAACACCGTCAGGCGTGTAGTTTGCGCGGCATGTATAAGATCCGGCAAAATAGTGAAAGCATAGTACAGAGGTTCCATTATTGTTGTGAACTTCCAGGGGGCACAGGATCATTATGGCAGATGAAGTAGTACAACCAATTGACGAAATCAAGGAAACAGATATTGTTTTCGATTGTCCGCATTGCGGGAAAAGCCTGGCCATAGATTATAGGGGCGCGGGGTTGACCATTCCATGCACAGATTGCGGAAAAGATGTTGTTGTTCCCATTCCGGAAGGCATGGAAATAGCTGATATAGACAGCAATGAAGAAGAACAGGAACAGCGTATAGTCAATTTTAGAAAATCCTTGTCCGCGGCTGAATTTAGAATCAAGCAACTCGAAGCTGAGATAGTGGAGCTTAATGCCAGAAGAAATCAGCTTGAAGAAAATAGAACAAAGAACATGTATCGCTTTGGCACTGTTCTTGAAAAGGTTGGAGTTGTAGAAAAGTCTATAAAGCAAATTTCAGACGCGCTAAACAAGATTTCTGAAATATCCAAAGAAGAGAAATAGAAACATCTATTTTTCAACATCTTCTTGATGTCGGCCTTCGAGGTAAACACCGTCTTGTTGCAGGTTGTTACGGTTTGTTTATTTTTTTCTCGAGCTCTTCTATTTTCCGTTCAAGTTCTTTGATCTTATCGCGATAACGGTTTTCAGTATTTTCAACAGCGGAAAGAAGTAGCCCATTAACCTGATTCTGTTGAGACCATAATCTGTAAGTATAGAATTTCAACAGTTTCCAAATGAGACTCTTGAGCCCAACGAAGAGGCGCGAGAAGGTTGTGCGACGTTCATGTATTTCAAAATCGCTGATATCAACAAACACCGCGTCATGGAGACACTCCATGTAAAAGTGATGAAAATCATCTTCGTTTTTAAGATTAGAGATATTTGCCCGTTCAGCACGCGCCACTTTAGGATCGCCATAAAGGCCTTTCTGCATCTTGTCTGCAACAGTCGCCTCTATTTGTTCAATGATTTTTCTGGTATCTATATTTGGAGCATTTATTTGAAGTTTTTCATTCATATTGTTAAATGATATTGATTAAAGTCTGCCAGTGCAAGGGTAGATATTATTGTAATTTTACAGCTATATAAAGCCTACATTTTGGGTAATGATTGCATGAAAAAATTGTGTTTTTTCTCGTGTTTCAGGTTTGTCTGCGGGCCATGACCGGGGTAAATGACCGTGTTTTCATCAAGACCGGCTATTTTTTTTAGTGATTGAGTTAGAGTACGAGAGCTCCCGCCGGGCAGGTCTGTTCTTCCCACTGAGCCGGCAAAAAGGGTGTCGCCTGAGAATAATACGTTTTCTTTATGGAATAAAAAACAAACAGAACCTTCTGTGTGTCCTGGAGTAAATATGACACTGTAATCCAAATCACCATCTGTGAATTTTTCTCCATCTTTAAAAACACGTTCGATTTTCGGGGGACTGACTGGAGTATCATAAAACGGAAGCATTTGATTCCCGGCATTGAATGCCCATTTCAAGTCTGAACCATGTATGCCGACAGGAGCAGGCATGGCCTTATGCAAGTCGGCCAGCGCTGAGATATGATCCACATGACCATGTGTAAGCATATACGAGCAGACGGATAGACGGTTTTTCTTTAAAAAAGCCTTAATTTGATCAGCGTCTGAGCCGGGATCTATTACTATTGCTTCGTTTTTGGAACCCCAAAGAATAAAACAATTTGTCTCAAAATCACCTACCGTTAAGCCCTTAATGTTCATAAAATGATCTCCATCCTGTTTGCATTATCATTGAACTTGTTCTTTTGTGTTGTTATTTTGTACTGACTTTTTTAGAAAAATGCAAAAGCAAAGGAAGTTTATGCGGATTCTTGTTACTGCCGGTCCAACACGTGAATATATTGATCCAGTCCGTTTTATCAGCAATGCTTCAAGCGGAAAAATGGGTTATGCGATAGCAAATGCTTGTGTAAACAGCGGGCATGACGTGCGGCTCGTGTCAGGACCAGTGTCCATAAAACCTCCATCTAATATTCATTTGATTGATGTCATAACAACAGCTGAAATGGCTGAAGCGGTTCTCGCTAACATTGAATGGTGCGATGTTCTGATCATGGCGGCCGCACCGGCCGACTGGCGCCCTAAAAATGTCAGTAATGTTAAAATTAAAAAGGACAAGATGCCCGGCGAACTCGGTATAGAGTGTACGCCTGATATACTGAAATTGGTGAGAAACAAAAAGGCTGACCGTGTTTTTGTCGGATTCGCCGTAGAGACAGGCAATCTTGTCGGGGAAGCCATGCGCAAACTGAACGAAAAGGGGCTGGACATGGTTGTTGCAAATGACACTTCGAGTTTTGGTTCGGATACAGGCAAAGTAACTTTTGTGACAACTTCGGGAATTCAGGAATTCAGCAGGACCGGCAAAAAAGAGATTGCCTGTGAAATCTTGAAGTGGGTAGAAAACAGAGCTTGTCCTCGCCGTGTTTGATCCTGATCCTAGTCGTAAACGCCTCTTTCCAGCCAGAAACCAAACCCTTGCAGCATATCAATAAACGCGTCCTTGCATAGAATCAAAGTATCTTGCGCCACACCTGTCAGCAGACCGCCAAGCACAGCGCGTATGTAATAGTTGTCCAGCCCCATGATAATGAAACAGAAAGAATATCCGGGAACAAAAGTAGCGAGTATGCCTTGAAGCATTGAGTCGCTATACGCTCTCGTGACAATAAAGATATGTATCCCAAGCGCTATATAAGGTCCTAATGTTTTTAATACTTCCAGATTGCTTGCTGACAACGAGTTGCCGTATCTAAATGCACTCATTACACCTGCGATAAGAATAAAAATAAACCATGAAATAACAAAGTGAACTGTACCCATTTTGGATGGCCCGGTTTTACGCCTGAACCTGCGCCTACCTTTCCTTACAACCTTTCTGCTGCTTCCTATTTGAGCCATTATCGGTTCTTCTGTGAAGGTTTCAGCCCCTTGAGAAACTGCAACAGGCTGCTCTTCCGGCTCCTCCGGTTCCGGTGCTCTGGGTACTCTCAAAGGACTTCCGCATGAACGGCATTTAACAGCAGTCAGATCGGCATATTCTGATACGGTTATCATTTTACCGCAATTGGGACATGCTATATCAATATCAGGCATCTTTTTATCCTCTTGATATCATCATCAACCCTTGTTTTTCGTCATTGCTGCAAGGACTGTTCTATTCTTTTCTTCTGCTTTTCGTTTATATCTTCTATGGTTGCTTTAGCTTGCTGATAAGAATCTACAGCCGGCTTACCTGCCATATATTCGACAACGCTTGGCTTCTGCTCCACCTTTTTTTTAACATTAGACTTTTCGGCGCCACCACATCCTGCGAGCAGGACAGTTACGGCTATTAACATAAATCTAATCTTCATAATCTGAATGCCCGCCTTATGAAACTACTGTATATACTAAACAAAATTGCAAAACGCCAGACATTCTTTTTGAAATATGAAATGTAAAACAATAAAAATAAGCATATTAACGAGCCGAATCATTGGAAAATCCGTGTTCTGCGTTCCATTTGTTGTAGTTCTCAGATATTCTTTTAAGGTTATTTTCCAGCCTGATTTCTTCACCTTTGATCATACGAAGTTTATCCAGGTATTCCATGCGTTTTTCACCTTCAGATGAATCTCTTTGTTCTGACAACCTTTTCGCTCTGTCAAACAGTGCGTCATACTCTTTTTTTACGGAAGCGTATTCGGAGGCATAAGGATTGCCGGGCGTCAGCGAAAATTGAATTACCTCTGTTTTTCTTTCCATCGGCGATTTAGACGCAAGCTCTTCAGATGTAATGCTCCGTGTATCCGGCAATAAACAGTCTTCATTTATCAGAACATTATGAATTTCAATGTCATCATAAATCACATTGCAAACAGAGAAACTACCGCTCGCGGTTTTTATAATTTCGCGGACATGAACCTTTGTTCCCGGGGTTACTTCAGTTAAAAATTGCCCGCTCATGTTATAGGCTAGGGCGGTATTATTGGCAACGGTGTATGCTTTTACAGGACTTTGTCCGCTTATGTTTTCAAATCCACTGCCGGATGTATGTTCTGTTTCATATAGAGCCAGTAATTTCGAGCCGAAAGTAATGGCAACGCCACCTATAATTCCAATTATAACGTAACGGGCAATAAGTCTTAATGTCGACGAAGTACTCATCTGCTATATTGCAATTATTCTTCAGTGTGATGCGACCGCAACATACCGATGACCGTCAATGTGCCCACAGCGATACCTGTTATGCTATAAGCGACCAGAAAATGCTGTTCCTGCCCCATAAAGAACATCCAGCCCCATCGATATGCGAATATATACGCTATAATCAGACCTACTTTTGAAAGTCTGAAAACCAGGCATAAGGACAGTGTTAAAACCAAAAGTGTAATCTCCATCACGGGTAGCGTAATGCAGGCTTTGGTCATAATAAATGACAGTAGATTATTCAATTTGAGTCTCCTTTTTTTATAAGATTTAACTAACAGCAAGAAACGTTATTCAACAACAAGTTTTAAATCTTTATTCTGACTTTTTATATCTCAAATTTGGTATGTGGTACAATTTGGAAATTCTAGCATTGGCCTCTGATAATTTTTCCTTATCCAGAATAAGCTCCATACCCACAGATTGCAATTCAATCCTGTCAATACACCCGTCCTTTTCAGCAATTTTAAAAACATCTTTTAAATTATGCACAGGCTGGCCGTTAACGCTGTTTACGGAAATATTGCGAAAATACTCATAACCAATATTGATAGGATCAGGTAGAATGCCTGATAAGATAACAACACGATCTCCTTTTTCTGTTACATCATTTTTGTGCGTCTCGTAAATATGGGCCAATCTGGATCCTATAAGTCTTCGCCAATTACCGCCATGGGCTCGAATATATTCGCCGGACAACTCACGGAGTACCAATCCTCCCTCAACAATGTATTCCGGCTGTTCATATGTGACATTTTCCGGTATTAACGAGTCACCGTCCATTCTGCGCGTAAGATTCACATTGACTGTCATTTCGACACCGTTACGCACAATTAACACCGTTGATTGCTCCCCGGGCTTGCGCCTGCCTGATATCAGGTAAGAGAAATTAAGTCTTCCGAATGCCGTATCTTGATAAAAACCGAGATTATCGATAGGGCACTTGTCCCATTCAAGAATCACATCGTTTGGCGCAAGCACTTCCGACGCGCCGGTTCCCGGTAAAACCGAAAGAACCAGAATGCCTGCATTTGGTCTTTGAACATTAAGATAAGCACGCTTGGCAGGATCAACAAGTTCTGTCCATTCAAATCCTGCCGCGGCAATTCCTTTATAAAAAGGACTCTCCGCGTCATCAAGAAACGCCGACAAGACAGGGCAGGGCAATATATTTGCGGTTCTGGTTGACTGTTCATAATTCATAACCATACCCGCAAGTTGGCCTTCATAAATTACCGGCGCGCCTTCTCCGTTGATATTTAAATCAGAAGACAGTTTGAACATCAATGACGACCTTAAGGCTGACGGCTGGACAGCCATGGTCATCTGAATGACATGTGCCGTTCCGCGCTGAAGTTTTCTGTTCTCGTCAAACTGCATTATTTCGACAGAAGCATCACCCGGCAGATGTGCGGCTACTTGCAGGGGAATACAGCCAGCCAGTGCATTGGTGTCGTTTACTCTCAACATAGCAAGATTAACTTGATAATCCGACAATTCAACTTCTGCCGTTATTTTTTCGCCAGACTGGACCTTCATCAATTCAACAAGGGTGTTGTTTCTAACAAGGTTCTCTGTTGTCATAACACGCGAATTGCCAACAATAACGCCATAGCCATATTTAACTTCGGTTCTCGTTTTCTGCCATGGCATGAAAGAATCATATTGCTGATATGTAACAACAACACGAACCAGACAGGAGTCGTCAACATTTGTAACATTTGCCATGCAAACACCGGACATTAAGATCATCAAAGAGGTTATTATAACAAACATTCTCATTTGTTTTTCTCCAGATACTCAAGCGCGGGTATGCCATATGTGGCAGGAATCTGATTATCCGCTTGAGAAGCAGCGTCTGCTTCCACTACAAGAGAATCATCTATACCGGCAAACCGTATTACATGAAATCCGTTTATTGGATGAGCAAACGCTTCTTTTAAATCATTAAGATTCCTGATCGGCTTCTGATTGACTTCTGTTACAATTCCATTGATGAATTTATCAGCATACGTATTAACAGGATGCGGCAGTCTTCTCGTGAGAACAACGAACTGATCGGCATTTTTGTATAATCCATCCACTTTAGCGTATTCGGAATAATATATAACCTGCTGTTTGTTGGCATCGGATATGTCGTTACCCATAACATTTAGATACCCCCGGCTTAATGGACAAAAAGTAAGCCCTGCAAAAATGCAATACAATGGCCGCTCGTCATATATGTACCTGTAAATAAACGGATCTTCCGGATTGGTTAGAGGAACAGAAACTGTTGTTTCGGCGCCGTCCCGCCAGACCTGGAAAGACACAGATTCACCCCATTGTTTACGTTCCACCAGTTCTGAAAAAATCAGAGGATTACCCTTCAAATCAATTGATCCGTCATTGGCAATCGCCATGCCGTCTATTGACATCAGAATATCCTTCAATTTCAGAATATCAACTGTACTGCCGAACGGATCAATATAAGAAACTATCACACCCGTCTTGTCCTCGGGCAGTTTAAGATCTTTGCGGAGAGCATCATTAAGCGTGTCCATGTAACTCACACCAATCTCGGGATATCCATTGTACTTTCCGTCATCTATATCTTTAAGAAAATGCTGAATAACTGAAACTGGTATGGCATATCCGAGATTCTGTCCGAAAGCCATTCCCTGAAAAGCAAGACCGACAACTTTGCCTTTGAACATGACCGGCCCCCCGCTATTGCCCGGATTAATGGCCGCGTCAACTTGCAGTACCAGATGCTGATCAACACCGCTGTGGGAATACGTGGAGTAATCAACGCGGGAAACTACGCCTTTAGTTATGGACAGACGTTGCCCTCCCATGGGATAACCAAGCACGGTTACCTCGTCATTTAACTCCGGCAGTTCCATCGCGAATTTAAGCGCCTGTGTATCATCAAAAAACGAAGGATCTTCAACATCGAGTATTGCTAAATCACAATCGTGGGCAATAAAAACAATTTTCGCCTGATACTTTTTTGAAAGCCCGTTTTTCTGCACTTCAATGGAACGCCCGTCAGAAACAACGTGAGCATTGGTAAGTATACGGCGTTTCTCTATGATGAAGCCGGTACCGGTTCCCGGTGAAGGCAGTGTGCCTTGCCAGGGCAGGGCATAGTCTTCACGCTGAAAGGTGGTATAAATTTTAACCACAGATCTTTTGGCAATACCCATTGGCGACAGCGCCATTGCGCGCCCGCCACTGCAGGCTATGATACATACGACCGATACTATAAATAACAGTTTGTTTTGTATTGATCTTAACATGTTTTATAATTTAACGTGTTTACATGGGTATCAACGACAGAGAATATATGAAGACCAATTACCGGCCGGAACCCGCAAAACGTACTTCCCTTAAAAATCGTTTGTTATTCCTGTTGTGGCGTCTTTTAAAGCGTAAACCTAAAA
>JBFZFB010000173.1:0-22888 GCA_041306605.1 Lentisphaerota bacterium
CCATCAGGAAAACTGTTCAAGAAATCTGAAATAAAACTATTCTTCCCGGATCCGGAGTACCCCAAGACTCCCAGACCCGGATGGGAAACGAGAGTTTTATTCAGATTTCTTGAACCATCACGTCATTCGACATGACTGGTCCCGTCTTCTACTATCCAATCATATCCTGTTATCCCGTCAAATTCCCCTTCTAGTTCCTTCTGCATACGGCTTAATTCTTAACAACATTTGTTGTTTTTTTTAACATAACACAAATTCTACTTGATCTTCCATAACAAATCGTGTTCCATCTTGCGATTAATCGCACGAAGATTAACGCAAATAAAAAGGAGAGACATTATCCATGAAAAAGAACATATCAGGCAACATGCTAATTGCTCAAAGCGGTGGGCCAACGGTGGTAATCAACAGAAGTCTTATCGGCGCGGTTCTTGAAGCCAAGAAACACAAGATCATCAAGAAGATATACGGCGCCCGCCATGGAATAAAAGGCATCCTTAAAGAAGATTTTGTCAATCTGAGCAAGGAAAAGCTTCTTGATCTCAACCTGATCGCCAACACTCCTTCTTCAGCTTTGGGCTCTGTACGCAAAAAACCATCACCTGAAGACTGCGTGAAAATCTTTGAGGTTCTCAAGAAACACGACATCCGCTATTTCTTCTATATCGGAGGCAATGACTCCGCCGAAACAACCAAGATCATCAACGACAGGGCGCAGGCAGTCGGTTATGAACTACGGTGCTTCCATATCCCGAAGACAATAGACAATGATTTGCGCGAGAATGATCACACACCGGGTTTCGGAAGCGCGGCAAAGTTTGTAATTTCAGCCATAATGGGCATTAATCTCGACAACAGGGCACTGCCCGGCGTTCATATCTCGATCATCATGGGAAGACACAGCGGATTCCTCACCGCATCCTCCGCCCTCGCGCGCGTGTGTCCCGATGACGGCCCGCATCTGATATATCTGCCCGAACAGGCGTTCGACATGAATCAGTTCGTCAAGGATGTTCAAGCGGTTTACAAGAAATACAACCGCTGTATTGTTGCTGTGTCTGAAGGAATTTCAGATAAAACCGGAACGGCCATAGCAAGCAAGTTCAGCAAGGAAGTAGATTCTCATGGAAATGTTCAGCTCAGCGGTTCAGGCAGTCTGGGCGATCTGCTGGTTGCTGAAATAAAGGCAAAGACCGATATTTCAAGGGTGCGTGCCGACACGTTCGGTTATTTACAGCGCTCATTCCCCGGCATTGTATCAGTCGCGGACACGAAAGAAGCTCAGGCCGTCGGCGCGACAGCCGTAAAAGCCGCTGTGCGCGGCAAGCCTGCCAGCGGTTCGATAGCAATCCGCCGCAAGCCCGGCAAAAAATATAACATCTACTACGAATGCGTTCCCCTCTCAAGCGTGGCAAGAGACGCAAGACACATGCCGCCTCAATACATCAATAAAGAAGGCAATCATATCACGAAAAGCTTCATTGAATACCTGAAGCCTATCGTAGGCGACTTGCCGGCCATAGGACGGTTCAGCGGCATTTAAGTTTATAAAAAGATTGAGCCTGCATATTTCAGGACCAGCTTCATCGCAAGGAATGTTTTCTGTACACCCAAAAATGGGGCGTGTTTACAATTGCTCCGCACAAACTGATAATCGCTGAATGCGGGATTATTTCTTCTTCCTTGCCGCATATCTTGCCCGGCGCTCTTTCACGCCGAATCCAATGCGTTTTGACGGCGGATCCGGCGGCGGCAAAAGTAACGGCCTGATTTTTTCATACAAATCTCTCACTGCATCATCATGCACCAGCAGTATCTTCTCAATCTGGTCCAACCTTTTCTCCATCTCAACACGAGACAATAATGCCTGCCGCATTTTTACAAATGCCCGAACAACAAACACGCTCATCTGAACGGCCCGCTCGCTGTGAAGAATGTTGGCCGCCATAACTGCCCCATGTTCAGTAAATACCCATGGCAGTTTCCTCACGCCTCCATGTCCTGAACTTGATATCGCATTTTGCGATATCAAGTTCACAAACTCTCCTTCAGCAAGCTGAAACGCAAAATCATCCGGAAATCTTCTACGATTCCGCTTAACAGCTTCATTAAACCTATAGGTCTCTACTCCGTAAAGTCTCGCCAAACTCGAATCCAGTATCACCTTCTGCCCTCTTATGGTCAGGATAACACCCTCTAAATCAATGCTTCTATATTTCTCTAGTTTGTTACTCATATCATTACTCACATCATCCAGTTCTGTATGGGTTCAACAGGCTAACTTACTCGCCTCTTGGGCGCATTCGGCGATTTTTTCCACACGGCGCTGATGCCGCCCCGTGGAATCGAAAGTATTGCCGAACCATTCATTAAGAATAGGTTCCAGATCCGAAAGCGGCGTAAGACCACCAGCCAGAACCAGAACATTGGCATTGTTATGCATGCGCGCCATCTTCGCCATGTGCGGCGTAAGACACAGCGCCGCGCGTATCCCGCCAAACTTGTTCGCCGCAATCGACATCCCTATCCCGGTGGTGCAGACCAGCACACCCATATCAGCAACCTTTTTCAGCACGCAAACCGCCACCTCTTTCGCGTAATCAGGATAATCAACAGACGTTTTGTCATGACAACCCAGATCACGAAACTCTATCCCCCGCTTCTTTAAATCAACCTTAACCGCCTCTTTCATGTCAAACCCGCCATGATCCGAACCAATGACTATTTTCATAAAGCACCTCTTTATTCTTTTAACGCCTTCATAAACGCTATCAAACCCGGCAAAGCCCTTTCTATCACAGCACAGACTCCGGCATAAATATTTTCAGATAAACCAACCGGATCATCAATATCCATATTTTTATTTTTTCCGCCAAACGATTTTATCGTATAAACCTTGCCGGCCGCCGCCGGAAATTGATCCATCACATAATCGCGCTGACCGGCCGTCATTACAATTATCAGAGACGCCTCATTGACAATATCTTTATCAAGATAACGGCTCCGGTGACCGCTCGCGTCTATGTTCTTTTTTGCCAGAACTGTCGCCGCCATACGGCTGGCCGGCATGCCGGAACTGGCCGCAATACCGGCTGAAGAAACCTGCCAGCCGGATTTCGCACCAAGCTTTTCCTTCAATAAATATTCAGCCATCGGACTGCGGCATATATTTCCCGTGCATACAAACACTATGGACCGATTCACACCTTCTTCATTACTCACAACATCACCCAGAACTGACTCCATCTCCTCCCGCGAAACCGCGCCCTCACGCAATATGGTAATTTTTCCATCCTCTCCCACTTTCACAACCGAACTGGCGACATTGCCCTCAGTCCTGCCGGCATCCAGCACAATTTCCGCGTAATCTCCAAGCGCAGCCACAGCTTCCTGCGCTGTCACCGCAGGCTGATCACCGCTGATATTGGCGCTCGTCACACGCAAAACACCACCGGTCATACTCAAAAGTCTCAATGTAACTTCACAGGCAGGAACGCGGAACCCTTCAAACATCGGCTTTGATTTACCGGCGCGTTTGCCTTTTTGTCCGGCTGAACCCGGCCTGCTAACCTTCAGCACCATGGTTAACGGGCCCGGCCAGAATTTTGCCGCCAGACGCCGTTCCGCATCGTTTAAAACAGCACCGTACTTTTCCACTTCGGCAAGACTGTATGCCAACAGCGGAATCTGCTTACTTTTGTCCCGGCCTTTCGCGATGTAAAGCCGTTTGACTGCGGAAGGTTTTGCCGGATCCGCGGCAATGCCGTATACGGTATCTGTCGGGATAACAGCCAGCGAACCTTTCTTCAAGGCCTTGGAAACAAGTTCAATCTGAGATATTAAATCACGTGAGATCATTTTGATAAAAACTCATGCACCAGACAGCGCCATCACAAGAAAGTCCGGATGACCGCAAGGTTAACAAGAAAATTATCGTCTTTTCCTGAGTTCCGCCTGCACTCTGGCATTACTCTGTGTAACTTTGTCAGCCAAAACAGTCTTATGACGAGCCAGTTTCACCGCAAGACCCGGCTTGCTTATGGCAAGAATCTGAATTGCGACCAGAGCCGCGTTTACCGGTCCGGCACTGCCAAGCGTAACTGTAGCAACCGGAATCCCGGCCGGCATCTGAATTGTAGCCAGCAAAGCGTCTATACCGTTAAGAGCTCCCGACTGGATCGGTATGCCGATTACTGGCAAAGTTGTGTGAGCCGCCAGCACTCCGCCAAGATGCGCCGCACCGCCCGCCGCCGCTATAATAACCTTCAGCCCGCGCTTTAACGCCTTTGCCGCAAAATCCCCGGCCTGTTTCGGAGAGCGATGAGCCGAAATCACATGCGCTTCATAAGAAACGCCAAACTTCTCCAATGTATCGGCACAAGCTGATACAATGCTCCAGTCCGAATCACTACCCATGACAATGGCCACTTCTGCCTTATTCTTTTTCACAACGCCTCCTTCCATTGATTCAACATTCCAGCAACGCGCATCCCGCGAGATTTACCAAAAAAAGTTTAAGCCTTTCTGCGAAGCTCTTTGGCGGCAATATCCGTTCTGTATTGAGCCTGATCAAACGAAAGCTCGGAAATCACATCATACGCACGCCTGACTGCATGCTTAAGATCAGAACCAAGCGCCGAAACACACAAAACCCTGCCTCCGGAAGTTACAACGGCACCGTTATCCAACTTGGTTCCGGCATGGAACACCACTGACCTTTCCACCTTTGCCGCCTTTTCAAGCCCTTTAATAATTTTCCCCTTCACGTAAGACCCCGGATAACCGCCGGAAGCCATAACCACGCAAACACAAGCCTCATCACGCCACTTTATCATGTCATCCCTCAAACAGCCGTCTACACAGGCTTCAAGAACAGGAATCAAATCACCGTCTATCCGCGGCAGAATGGCTTCCGTCTCTGGGTCCCCGAAACGGCAGTTGAATTCAAGAACTTTGGGACCCGACGAAGTCACCATAATGCCGGCATAGAGAAGGCCTTTGTAAACAATGCCGCGCGCCTTGAGCTCCTTTAGCATCCGGCCAAACACCTGTTCCTCGATCAAAGGCCACATTTCATCTGTCACCACCGGTGCAGGTGAATACGCTCCCATACCGCCGGTGTTCGGCCCTTCATCATTATTGAAAACACGTTTATGATCCTGAGATGACGCCAGCATGAGAATATGTTCACCGTCTATTAACGCCAGAATGGATGCCTCTTCGCCTATCAGGCATTCTTCCACCAGCAAAGTTTTTCCGGAATCACCAAAAGCTTTTTTCACCATCGTCTCGCTTATGGCCTCCTCAACTTCTGCCATGCTGGAACACACAAAGACGCCCTTCCCTGCCGCCAGTCCATCCGCTTTCAACACTATCGGCAGTGACTGTTGGCTCACATATTCACGGGCTTTGACGGGGTCGGTAAAACTCTGAGATCTGGCTGTAGGCACACCGGCTGAAATCATTACTTCTTTTGCAAACAACTTACTGCCCTCAAGACGCGCCGCAGCTTTGCACGGACCGAACACGCGAAATCCTTTTCCGGCAAACACATCCGTTATACCGTCACACAACGGCGCTTCCGGCCCAACAACGGTTAGATCCGGCTTGTTGCTCACAGCCCAGCCAAGCAGACCCGGAATGTCTTCGGCTACTATATCAACATTGACAGCCACGCCTGAAGTTCCGGCATTGCCGGGCGCGCAAAAAACTTCCGGCTTGCAGCTATCACCAGCCAGTTTCCACGCCAGAGCATGCTCTCGCCCACCCCCGCCTATTACAAGAATTTTCATACAGTCAGAATACCTGATTTTTAGAGTCAGTCAACCGGGTAAAAAATAAGTTGCATATGGGCACAAGAAAATAAGATTCACCGGATACAACAGTGAAATTCCGCAGGACAATCTCATGCGTGCGCCAAAGCGACCACTTCTATCTGCGACTTTCCTTTTCTCGCCCGCTTAATAATATTTTCTATCTTTTCGGCTGATTTATCCGTCAGCCAATCTTCCCCGCATTGCACACAGACACACGCAGGAACATTGCGCACCACAACAACACCAGCACCGTTATCCACACTTACGGTTGTCTCACCCTTTTTAGTCTTACCACCACAAATCGCACATTTCATGAATCGCGCCTCCGTTTTCTTGTCCGCATATCCGCTTCAAAACATTTGTTATCGGGCTCATAAATGCCTTAAAAAATCTTTCCCACTCATGTTATTATTCTGCGCGGAAAATATCAAGAAAGGAATGGGATAAATAAGAAAACGCGATTTGCCACGCTTTTAACATGCTTATTCACTCTTTGCCATGCAAACCGGATGATTTATATCCCCTAATAATAAGCCTAAGCAAATTTATTTCTAGCTCACCCAAGCCCGATCAGGTAGTCTTTTTCGGAAAGTAACGCCGCATGGCGGCTTGATTTTAAGGTTGCGATTGACAGAACGATAAAAAATCGTAATTTAAGTTTATCCGGTTTTAACAGGAGGCTAAAAAAGATGATACCACGTTACACAGACCCTGAAATGGGCGCTATATGGACAGACCAGAATAAATATCAGACCTGGCTCGACATTGAAATCCTCGCATGCGAGGCAATGAACAAATTAAAGATGATCCCCGGCACGGATCTGGCAAGAATCAAGAAACGCGCGAGCTTCAATGCCAAACGCATAGATAAAATAGAAGCCAAAGTGAACCATGACGTCATCGCGTTCCTGACTAATGTCGCCGAATATGTCGGACCATCAGCCAGATATATACACCGCGGCCTTACCAGTTCCGACATTCTCGACACCGGCCTCGCAATGCAGATGACACAGGCAATGGATATTCTGATCAAGGACGTGAAAATGGTCCGCCAAGCGGCAGCCGGAAAGGCGCAGAAATACAAAATGACACCAATGATCGGACGCTCGCACGGCATCCACGCGGAACCAACTACATTCGGATTGAAAATGGCGCTCATGTATGACGAATTCGGCCGCGCGCTCCGCTGTCTGCAGGAAGCCCGTTCCATCTGCGCGGTAGGCCAGCTCTCCGGCGCCGTAGGAACACACGCGCATCTTGATCCATTTGTGGAAAAGTACGTATGTCAAAAGCTGAAACTCAAGCCCGCGGCAATATCAACCCAGATTCTACAGCGCGACCGGCACGCTCATTACATGACAGCCATAGCACTCGCCGGAGCTTCAGTGGAACGCTGGGCTCAGGAATTCAGACACCTCCAGCGCACAGAAGTTCGTGAAGTGGAGGAATTTTTCGGCTCGGAACAAAAGGGCTCTTCAGCCATGCCGCATAAGAAAAATCCGATAACCGGCGAAAAACTCTGTGGGCTGGCCCGCCTTCTGCGCGGCAATATGATCGCCGCGATGGAAAACGTGGCATTATGGCATGAACGCGATATATCACATTCATCAGTTGAAAGAGTTATCATGCCCGACAGCACTATCCTGCTCCATCACATGCTTGTCAGACTTGCAAGGCTGGTAAAAAACATGCGGGTCTTCCCGAAACAAATGATGGCCAATCTCAACATGACACACGGCCTGATCCACAGCCAACAGCTTCTGCTGATGCTGACCGATAAGGGATTCAGCCGTGAATCCGCTTACCGCATGGTTCAGCGTCATGCCATGAAATCATGGGAAACAGGTCTGGATTTCAGAACATTGATAGAAAATGACAGTGAAATAATGGAAAAGATAACCGAATCAGACCTCGACAGTGTCTTTGATCTGGCAATTCACTTCAAGGACGTTGCCAGAACATTCAAAGCTGTGGGCTTGTAATATTAACATAGGAACAAAAAAATGAAGAACAAACAGAAATCATCTTACGCTCAAGCCGGAGTGGACATTGATGAAATGATGAAAAGCCTGGATTCCGCCAAGAACATGATAGAAATG
The DNA here is from genome assembly GCA_041306605.1 of Lentisphaerota bacterium. GTDB lineage: Bacteria > Verrucomicrobiota > Kiritimatiellia > UBA8416 > JAQBFJ01 > JBFZFB01. Next base: position 7,916 of record JBFZFB010000173.1, read on the forward strand.
ACCGCCATAAAAGGCGTACTCAGTCATATCGGCAGTTTTGGAGGATTATTCCAATCGCCCGGCAAGGATTACGTGCTGGTAGCCAGCACTGACGGCGTCGGCACAAAACTCAACGTGGCGATAAAAGCAAAGATTCATTCAACAGTCGGCCAAGACATCGTAAACCATTGCGTCAACGACATCCTTGTTCAGGGTGCCAGACCTCTTTTCTTCCTTGATTATCTCGGCACCTCAAAGCTGAAGTCCGGCACATTCAACGAAATACTGTCAGGCATCTGCAAAGCATGCAAAGAAAATAAATGCGCCCTGCTGGGCGGCGAAACCGCGGAAATGCCGGGACTCTATCCGCAGGGAGAATATGATCTCGTCGGCACAATCATCGGAGCGGCCCCGAAAAAAGAAATCATCACCGGCTCCGCTATACGGCCGGGTGACACAATAATAGGCCTCGCATCCACCGGCCTGCACACCAACGGTTACTCGCTGGCACGCAAGATAATCTTCGAACGCGCCGGACTGAAAATCAACGACAGATTTCCGGGCACCAAAAGGAGCGTTGCCGATGTTCTGCTTGCCGTGCACAAAAGCTATCTGCATCCCGTGATGGCTTTGATGCGCAAAGTGAAAATCACCGGTCTGGCTCATATTACCGGCGGCGGCTTTTACGACAACATACCGCGCGTTCTGCCGGATAATACGACGGCGGCAATAAAACTAGGCACATGGAAAATGCCGGAAGTATTTGATTTCCTGCAGAAAACAGGCCGTGTGGACAGGGATGAAATGTATCGCGTGTTCAACATGGGTATAGGCATGGTGATGTTCGTACGCGCAAAAGACGCGGCGCGCGCAATGTCCATCTTAAAGACTGCTGACGCCAAGCCGTCAATTATCGGCATAGCAAGACGCGGCAAGAAACACGTTGTTCTGGAAAATTAACCCCGATATCGCATGTTGGGATTAAACAAATTGATCAATTGGAAAATGTGAAACGTATAACTACAACATCATCCTTTAAGAAACATAATCCTGAACTTGATCTATGGTTTGATGCTCCCGCCAAACAATTCCACCAATCCTGCCCGCTTGGAAACGGCCGGCTCGGAGCCATGATGTTCGGCGGCGTTAACAAAGAACGCATCGTCCTAAACGAAAGCTCTGTCTGGTCCGGAAGCCGGGAAGATTCCAACCGTCCGGATGCCGCCAGGTATCTTCCTGAAATCCGCCGCCTGCTTCTCGAAGGCAAAAACGTAGAGGCTTCCGAAGTATTAAACACCCACTTCACCTGTCAAAATAAGGGATCCGGCAAAGGCAGTGGCGCCAGCGTTCCTTTCGGCTGCTATCAGGTTATGGGCAATCTGCATTTCTCATTCACAGACGACAACACCCCTTTTCAAAACTACCGGAGAGTCCTGCGCCTGAACAAAGCCATTGCGGAAATGGAATACCAGCAGAACGGCGTGTCGTTCCGGCGCGAAATCCTGGTCAGCCATCCGGATGAATGCATTGTTATGCGCTTCACCGCGAACAGGAAGGGAAAGATATCATTCTCCGCGTCACTTGACAGACCAGAACGCTTCCGGACGGTAGCGGATACAGCCAACGGCTTGCTTATGACGGGTCAACTTGATAACGGAACCGGCGGCAAGGGCGTAAAATATGCCTGTATGCTCCGGGCTGTAACCCGCGGCGGAACAATCTCAACGCACGACAACTGCCTGACCGTTCAGCAGGCGGATGAAGTAACGCTGTTTATAACCGCCGCCACAAACATAAAATCGTTCGCCCACCGCCGCGTGAAAAACGAGATTCTCACAGCATCCGCCTCTCTCAAGAAAGCAATCCGTAAAACATGGAAAAACATCCTGACCGCTCACTGCAATGATTATCAGCGTCTGTTTAATCGCGTCAGCCTGACTCTCGGCACCGGCCGGAATAATAATGCCTTACAGCCGACACCGCAAAGATTACTGAAAGCCGCCAACGATCCAGCTTTATTCGCGCTCTATTTCAATTTCGGCCGCTACCTGCTGATCTCTTCCTCACGGCCGGGCGGATTTCCCGCCAATCTGCAGGGAATCTGGGCTGAGGAAATTCAGACACCCTGGAACGGGGACTGGCATTTGGATATAAATGTGCAGATGAATTACTGGCTGGCAGAAACCTGCAACCTGTCAGATCTGCACGATCCGTTATTCCAGCTCATCGCCTCACTTCAGGAACCCGGTTCTGTCACCGCGAAAAAATATTATAATGCCCGCGGATGGGTGGCTCACGTCATCACCAATCCATGGGGCTTTACAGCGCCGGGCGAGCATGCATCATGGGGCGCCACAACCACAGGCTCGGCGTGGCTGTGCCAGCATTTATGGGAACATTATCTTTTTACGCAAGACAGGAAATTCCTTAAATGGGCCTACCCTGTTTTGAAAGGATCAGCCCGGTTCTATGGAGATATGCTTATCGAAGAACCCAAACATCATTGGCTTGTAACCGCACCGTCCAATTCACCGGAAAACGCTTTCCAGCTTCCTGACGGCCGCGTCTCTTACACCTGCATGGGGTCCACTTATGACATGCAACTTCTTCGCTATCTGTTCACCGCTTGCATAGAAGCTTCACGCATTCTGGGTATCGAAGAGGCATTCCGGGAAGAAATGATCGAAAAACGCGCCCGCCTGGCTCCAACCCGGATCGGAAGCGATGGACGCATCATGGAATGGCTGGAGGAATATCCGGAACCGGAACCAACCCACCGGCATGTTTCGCATCTGCTGGGTTTGTATTCCGGAAATGAAATTACTCCGCGCGGTACACCTGAACTTGCCGCCGCGGCAAGGAAGACGCTGAACGCCCGCGGCGATATCAGCACCGGATGGTCCGTGGCATTCAAAACAGCTTTATGGGCGAGAATTGGCGACGGCAACCGGGCGCACACCCTATTGCTGAATCTGCTAAAATCCGTACAAACAGACGGAATCAATTATTCAAACGGAGGCGGATCATATACAAACCTCTTCTGCGCGCATCCTCCGTTCCAGATTGACGGCAACTTAGGCGGAACAGCCGCCATAGCGGAAATGCTCCTGCAGAGCCACGAAAATGTTACTGAAAAAACAGATCATCAGGTCTGCACCCGTCCGATACTTAACCTGCTTCCTGCTCTTCCTGACGCATGGTCAGATGGTGAAATATGCGGCTTGCGTGCGCGCGGCGGTTTTGAAGTTAATCTCGCGTGGAAAGGCGGCAAGCTTGTAAAGGCAACCATTTATTCCAAACTTGGCAATCCCTGCCGGGTCATCTATGGTGAAACCATGATAGACATCTCCCTGAAAAAAGGCGGCACCTGCACTCTTAACGGAACCCTTAAAAAACGCGGCTGAATAATCCCCGAAATAATGGTCATGCAGAAGAATACTAATAATAGACATTGAACGACTATTCTGCATGGAAAACAATAGACAGCACCACCGCTAATATCATCCTTATCGCGCATGGCGTGTTGCGATATATTAACTCGACCAGTAATAATAATTTTAATAAAGGTCTGCGCCAAAGGCGCCGTCCGCGCTTGCCGCGCCGTTATTATGCTTTATATGGAACTCTCCGGCTGTGCCATAAATTGTTGAACCCTCGCCAATCAACGCGCCGTCAATGCTTTCACTTGTTATAGTGCCCTTAGTCAGTGTTGCATTGCCGACTTTCATTGAATACGGCGTTGTCCGCTCAACCACTTGACCACTCAATCCATTGGCCGTCACCGTGCCGGCCGCATTGAAATCAAGCGAATCAGCATTGGCGTTATTCATATGGTACTCGCCCTGCCACTTATTACCGGTAGCCCCGCCAACCTGAACAGCCATATCGCATATGCCTTGAACCTTGGCAGTATTTGCACCTTCCTTCAGAACCGCGCCTGCCCGGCCGGAACCGGAAAGATTATATTCCGCCGCCCCGCCGATAATTTCCTGCAGTTCAGAAGAGGCAAGGAACCGCATACCGCCGAATCCATTTGCCGCGTAAAAAACATTACCATCCATCCATATCCCCCACTCCCACGAAACATCCGGAGCACCGTCACTTATAGCCGCAGGTCCCGGATCAGTCGGCGGCGGAGTAGGAGGAGGACCAGGAGGATCAGGAGGAGGAGGCGGCGGAGGAGGCGGTTCGCGATATTTCAAAGCATCTGCCTGTGCGGCCAGTTCCTCAGCTGTCATATTCCGCCAGTCGGAAAAACTCCCGCGCGGAGCAATCTGAGTTTCCGCCGTGCTATTGTTGCCATCCTGCGATGCAGTTGTGTTTTCTTCTTCGCTTTTAGTTTCCGCGGCATCCAATACCGATTGATCAACTATTCCCGCTCCGGGTTCACTACCAACCGACTCAGGCTCTATTACGCTTTCATCTGATGAGTTTTCAGACGATGTTCCACTGCCCTGCATAGTGGATTCCATGATAAAATCTCTGGCTTCCGCCGGCGTAACCTCTCTCTGCACCAGCCCTGCACCTTCCGCAATCGACACAACAACACCCTCGTCAACAATACTCAAGACGCGTTCAAGGCTCACGGCCTGATCCAGCATTTCACCGGGGAGAAGAATCTTTTCGACTATAATGCTTTTGCCTTCAGGCAGTTCAATAATATAAACATCTTCACTTTTCTGTGAAATCTTGAACCCTACTTCACAACCGCGAATACCAATTGTCGCCATTCGGGTTTTCACCTTGAAGCGATCAGGATTCATATCTGTGATTTTTCCAGTCACCACACGAAACACACCCATTGCCATCTTCAGGGAGCAACTAACCTCTTTTTTCTGCGGGGAATAAAGATATTCATCTATTGTCATCTGACTCTTTTCGCCCTGCGAAACGACAGAATCATCATTGAACATTATCTGTATTTTAGAATTCACATCAGTGAACACTTTATCCTGAAGAAAAACCGGCAGATTGATGGACATTTGCCTGACAGTCCCGCCCGCGCTCTCGACACGGCCCGATCCTTCAAGCGCAACTATTTTACCTATCGAATCCGCGGCAATAACCCCTGTCACAGACACTGCTAGAATCAGAAACATAACTATAACACGTGTTTTCATCGTTTATTCCTCCTTAGCAGCCCTCCTGACGCACAGGGCGCATTTTTTCAATTAAATCAAGTTCCTTAATTTAAAATGTATACGAAACACTGAGCGTAGCTATATCCCGCTCGTATTGATAAAGACCAAATGTGGAATTCTTGTCTATCTTTTGATAATTGGCGTCTACTGACCATCCACCCCCTATTTTCTTATTGATACCGGCTACAAAGTGGTTTTGAGCATCCACCCTTTTTTCAGGCGCGAGATTCTCACGTTTATCATAAGTCGTTGAAGTCTTCTGCACTTTGGAATAAACCGTTGTGTTTTTTGAAGCTTTCATTTCCACACCCAAATTCCATGCACTTCCTGAATTTTGATAAGCAGGCTCATCAGCGTTGTCTTGAAAGAAAAGAATACCCATTGAGATATTGTGCTTATTCTCCGGACCAAAAAAGTTCTGCACGGTTTCACCAAACGACATGTAAATTCCGTCCCTGTTGTTCAGCTCGTCATAATCCCGCATTTCCGCTGAGCCACTGGTAATCCAGTGCATTTTACCGGCCGGCCCCGACGCGAAACGATATGCCGGATCAATCCCGTACATATTTATCAACGGGTCCCCGCCACTCGTTATATGAGACGCTTTGACTGGAATCTCCAGCAAACTCCGGGAAGCAAGACGGCGCATGCCTGATCCGGCCTGATAAAAGAGAACTTCATTGTCAGGCGCATCATTCATCCAGTTTTGATAATAAGACAAATCCGCCGTCATGAACCATCCGCCTTTTTTCCCGATATCTCTGACTCCCAAACCGGTAAAAGCCGTGTAATAACCTTTACTGGAAACAGGCAAAGAGGTCTCATCCACTGTCAGAGTCTTGGCATCAAAAATATTGGGAGCAATATTTACAACCCTCAGCTCCGGCCCGACATTAACATTGTTATCGTCGAAACATCCTGCGTCAACGCGCCCCATGAGGCGCCAGTTTTGCTTCTTCCCGATTTGTTTCATGTAATCTTCAATCTGCCTTTTGATTTCCGGCGCCGGATTTTGAGCCAGCACTTTTTCAAATTCGGTCCGTGCCAATTCTTCCTGTCCGCCAGCCTGATGCGAACATGCCAGCTCCATTACGGCGCGCTGATTGCCGGGATTGGCCTGTAAAACCCGTTCATAAGCAAGCGAGGCGGCCAGGTAATCCGCCAATGAATAACAACACAAACCATAGGCAAAATTTATACGTTCACTTTGAGGAAACTGCTTCACCAGTTCAAAAATCAGTTTTTGCGCCATTCTCAATTCACCGTCCTTGAGAGATATTTGGCCTTCATCGGAACGCGCATCGAGGAACCGCTCCGTATAGGCGCATGGTGTACTTTCAAGCAGGACCCTTACCGCGTTAGCGGAACTCCGGAGTATTGCCAGGCGGAACGGAGTGTGTCCGGCTCCCGTTACAATCCTTGCATCGGCGCCATGCGACAGAAGAAGCCGCATGCATTCGCCGGCGTCAACGTAAGCCGCCAGATGAAGCGGTGTATAGCCATTACCGGTTCCGGCATTGACATTCGCTCCATTCTGAATCAACAGCTGTGCCAGTTCCGTATCATTCATACCCACAGCCAGATGCAGTGGCGTGGATCCTTCTTCCGTAACGGAATTAACAGCGTCGGGCTGTGTCGAAATAATACGGGCCACCTCAGCGGTATTCCGGGCTTTGACGGCCTCATGAATCTCGCCGGCATATGCTTTGCCACGCATATCAAAACTTAACAGCATAATAGCCATGGCACACACCTTAATTGTCTGCCGCACTCCAGGCATGTATAACCCCATATTCCTTACTTTCTTGTTAATCATTATACAAATTTCACTGTAAAAAGTCAAATACGTCTACTAATAAATTAATAATATAATTACTTGAAATATAACGCCCTTTATGGTATAAATTTAGCTTAAAGAATAAGACATTATGTTTGTTTTGATCAATGATAATTTACGCGGCAATAGCTGTTAAACAAAACAGAGGGAAGGACAGGCACGGGGGCTGGTGTGTCTGACAGGAGCAATCTTATGCGTATTACAAGATTATATGTGTGCGCGATAGTGCTGGCTTTAGCCGTAAATGCAAGAGCCGAAACAACAACAATTAGCACTTCCAACAAATGGGCTTGGAGCGTCAGCACAAGCTGGATCAACTGCAGACCCAGCACAACCAACGGCGCTATAATAGGACAGTTTATCTGCTCAGGCTACTTCTACAGCACAACAACCGGCTGGATCCACCTGAACAACGGCAACGCCCCGACAAATGGATTCCAATATACCAATCTCGGAAACGACTGGGGTGTCAACCACCTTGGCGACGGCAGACTGCGCGGACTCGCGTGGGCCGAATCCACAGGATGGGTCAATTTTGAAGACAGCGGAAATCCAACCGTAGACCTGGAAACCGGACGCATACACGGCAGTGCATGGGGAGAAAGTATCGGATGGATCGTGTTCGACAGCACATCCGCCTATCTCAAAACAGTCACAATGCCATCCGGTTCAGATACCGACTCTGATGCAATACCGGACATGTGGGAACTGGAAATGACCGGCCAAACAAACCTGCTGAAAAGCGGCACCAACGATTGGGACAATGACGGACTGACCGACTACGAAGAATATATTGCCGGCACCGACCCGACAGATAAAGACTCGCAATTAAAGCTCACCGGCCTTTCCATCAATGGAACCAACCTGTCCATCACTTGGTCAAGCGAGCTGTCAAGGCTCTACAGAATAGAAGAAAATGAAGATCTTACCGACGCCGACGGATGGCAGGAATGCGGCATAGGCACACTTTGCCCTACTTCAGCCGCGACAACACAAGCATTAGACGTGGGTTCACACACCCAGTTATTCTGCAGAATAAAGGCTTTGGTGCCTTTCTCGGAATAGAAATAATTTCTAAAGGCTGTTCAAGGCTTTCAAGCCGCCGCGCATAACGGCAACATTATAGCCGCGCTGTCCAAGTAAAAACGCGGCCGTTGAGCTTAAACGTCCATTCTGGCAATAACAGACATACGCAGTCTCTATACTGAGCTCCTCCAAACGGTGCCGTATCTGCCCAAGCGGTATCGCCAAAGCTCCCGGCAGTCCGCCGCCACGGGCGACCTCATCCGCATCGCGCACGTCTATCCACTTGGCGCCCCCCTCAGATACCTTGCGCCTTGCCTCTGTCGTAGGAAGCCAGGTTATGGCTGGAGCCTTAACATAATCATTGAAAGCATCTTTCGACAAACGCATGACTACGCTGTCAGAAGTCGTGGTTATCGTGGCGTTCCTTTTCGCATTAGAAATAAGCGCATCCTCGCCAAACCCTGCGGGCCCGGTCAGCTTTGCCAGCTCTTCGGGCTTGCCAGTGGTTTTCGACAAACGCGTAACAGTGGCAGTTCCGCTAACAAGCAAATAGTAGTAATCGCCCTCGTCGCCTTCTTTGATAATTTTACTGCCTTTGAGAAGATTTATCGTCTCCATGTGTTCAAACAGTTTTTCCATGTGTTCAGGTTTTAAATACTTAAACAAGTCAGCTTGCGCTATTTTCTCCAAAAGCACCGACTTATCCACCTCGGGCGGCTGTGCCCCCTTCCCACCTTTGATCTTACCCAGTAAATCCTTAACAACTTGTTTTATGTCCATAATAAGTACCCCAAAAGCCGTTATTTACACCCCTGAAACACCATTACTAAATAACAGATTGCCTATATATACTCTGAAAAAACAATTTTTACCACAAAAAAGCATAGACATAATTACGCATCAGTGCTATCTATTTTCATCATGAGCAGAATGCGCATAGATAACGTGGAAATTCAGGAAGCAGACATTTTCGAGGTGCTCCTTGACAGTTTCCCGGATATGGTCCATTCCGTTGATGACAACGGAAATATCATATACACCAATAAAACAGCAGAATCTCTTGTCGGCTACACCTGCCAGGAACTGCTGAAAATGAACATCCGTCAGCTTTACGCCGACTCCGTTCTGGAAGCTCTCAAAACCGGATTCTCAAGTCTCAAAAAAGAAGGCGGATGGTCCGGCGAAAGTTTGTTTAAAGCAAAGGACGGAACCCTGATACCTATCGAAATACGTTCTTTCAGTATTTATGACGACAACGGTCAGTTTGTCCGCACTTTCACAATATCCCGTGACATCAGGCAACTTAAAAAACTTCAGGAAGAACTCGTTCACTCCGGGCGCCTCGCCGCCATCGGCGAGCTGGCCTCCGGCGTTGCCCACGATATAAACAATCCGCTTACCGTCATCGTGCTGTCAAATGAAATTCTTCTTAGAGAATTGGACCGCATGAAGAGTACCGACACCAAGGGAGTTGACCACATCAGAATGCAGGCCGCTAACGTACAGAAAGCGTCGAAATCCATAGAAAAACTTTCAAATCACCTCAGAAACTTCTCAAGAGGCATGGCCGAATCGAGGGAAACCATTGACTTGGCAGATTCCATTGAAGACTCTTTGTTCCTCACCAACAGTAAAGTGCAAAAAAATGGCATTGCAACTTGCAATAATACTGAGAAAGGCAAGCATTTTATAAGTTGTGCGCCCAACCAGATAGAACAAGTTTTTGTAAATATAATATCAAACGCATGCGATGCCATGGCCGGGCTGAAAGAACGCAAACTCATCGTGTCAGTTGCTGATGATAAACTTGCCGGCGTGGAATGCTGGAGATGCGACATTACAGACACAGGAACCGGCATTCCGGAAGAACTGCTGGAAGATATATTCCAGTCATTCTTCACCACAAAGGAAAAAGGCAAGGGAACAGGACTGGGCTTGTCAATATCCAGAGGCATTGTAAGCGATCATAAAGGTGAAATAAAAGTCACAAGCAAGAAAGGTGAGGGCACCACTTTCCATATCTACCTTCCGAAGGTACAAACCAAGTCCGCGTGACGCCAACCCAACCGTTTCATTTCTTCGATTTTGATATCACTTCTTTCCGGGCCCGGTCCAGAACACCATTAACAAACCTGCCGGATTCGGCACTGTTGAAGTATTTGGCAATATCAACAGCTTCATTAATGGCTACAACCGGCGGTATGTCATCACGGTAAACAAGTTCACAAACTGCCATACGCAGTACATTCCTGTCTGTCACAGCCATTCTGCGAATATCCCAATTTTCCGCGCATTTTGCGATCAGCTTGTCAATTTGCTCAACATTACCGCGCACATCCCGCACAAGGCTTTCGGCAAATAATCTGGTCTTCTCATCTGAAGTTTTACCCTGCCAGAATTCTTCAAAAGCTTTGTCAATATCATCAGAGGGATTCAAATCCAGCTGAAAAAGAATCTGAACAACCCATTCCCTTGCTTCACGTCTGGTATTCATTACACAAAACCCCATTCCCTCTTATCTGCCGTCAAATATTTACCGGGGAACAATAATCACAGCACATTAATCAAACCGGAAAAATCAGCCTATTTGCTTGTACAGGTTTGCCATTTCAATCGCGGCAAGAGCGGCATTCCAGCCTTTATTGCCGGCTTTGGTTCCGCATCTTTCAATCGCCTGCTCAAGATTGCCGGCGCAAACAACACCGTTAATCACTGGCACGCCACTGTCCATCGCTATCTTAGGAAGCGCGCGTGAAACCTGGGCATTAATCAAATCCGCGTGAGCCGTGGCACCTTCCACAACCGCGCCCAAAGCTATCAACGCGCTGTATTTGCCGGATTTAACTATTTTCTGAACAGCCAGCGGCAGTTCATTCGCACCCGGCACCCAAACCACTGTCACATCCTTCTCGGCACCACCGTGTCTCACAAAGCAGTCCATAGCGCCGCTTAACAGCTTGCTGGTAAGAAACTCATTGAAACGACTAACCACTATGCCTATCTTTAAACCTTCCGCCAGTAATTTTCCCGATATCTCGTTCACGCTCATAACTATTCCTCCTCGTTTTTTTTATTTCTCGTTTTTCAATACCGCAAAATCATATCACAGCATATGACCCATCTTCTCTTTTTTCACCTGTAAATATTTTTCATTGTATGATGTTGTCTCGCACAAAATAGGAACCCTCTCAATTATCTCAAGACCATGCGCCTCCAAACCTATGATCTTTCTGGGATTATTTGTAATAAGCCGTATCCGTTGCAAACCAAGATCACTCAAAATCTGAGCGCCAACGCCATAATCTCTCAAATCCGCTTCAAAACCCAGCTTCTGGTTGGCTTCAACCGTGTCGTACCCATCATCCTGAAGCTCATAAGCATGTATCTTGTTAGCCAGCCCTATCCCTCTGCCTTCCTGCCTCATATAAAGAACAACCCCACGGCCTTCTTTTGCAACCATTTCCATCGCCTTATGCAGCTGCTGACCACAGTCGCACCTGAGCGACCCGAAAACATCACCTGTAATACATTCACTATGCACTCGCACAAGGGTAGGCTCAGACGAAATATTACCCATGACAAGAGCTATATGATCCTTTTCGTCAACAACCGAATTGTAAAGTTTCAGCCTGAAATCCCCGAATTTTGTCGGAAAATTCACATCCCTGACAAACCGCACCAGCTTCTCTTTGCACCGCCGGTATGCGATTAAATCGGCTATGGACGTGATCTTCAGCTTGTGCTTTGCCGCAAATTCCCTCAACTCAGGAAGACGCGCCATATTGCCGTCTTCCCGTAAAATTTCACACATGACTCCTGCCGGCTTCAACCCGGCAAGCCATGCCAGATCAACCGTAGCTTCAGTATGCCCGGCGCGGCGCAGTACTCCGCCTTCTCTGGCTTCAAGCGGAAATGTATGGCCCGGACTCACGAGATCACTGCAATTACAGGCATCATCAACAAGCACTTTGATCGTTCGCGCCCTGTCTTTCGCGCTTATACCGGTAGTAATGCCCGAAGCCGCGTCCACCGACTCCATAAATGCTGTGCCGAAAGCGTCACCCTTGCCCCGTTTCTGCATCTTGGAAAGCCCAAGCTTCATCAAACGTTCATGGGTCATTGCCACGCAAATCAAACCCCGGCCATATAAGGTCATAAAATTAACAGCCTCATCAGTAACCTTCTCAGCCGCCAATATCAAATCACCTTCATTCTCACGGCTTTCATCGTCAGTTACTATAACTATTTTACCGCGCGCAATATCATTTACTACTTCTTCCACCGGATCAAACATAGCCAACTCCCCCCTTAAAAATAAAAAAGCCTGAGAGAAGACACTCTCAGGCGCAAAACAGCCATAAGACAATTATCTTCTCCCATCCAGACTTTACTGTCGGCCACAGAATCACACTGTGTCTGTCCACCGTAGCGGACTCGCGGGCTCTACCGCCGGTAAGGAATTCTCTGAACAACCAGAGTCACCTTGTCCTGAAGACTTTTTAACTTTTTCTGCTCCCATATATACCAACACTTAATTTAAAAGCCAAGAACAAAAAATAACCTGCAGAAGACAGGAATTTTTTAAAAAACCGTATGGAAATTGTTTGATATCTTTCAAGTTCGTGCAAACTCAAGCAAAGGTGCGTAATCGCCCTCATCCGCAGCCTGCAAAGCCGTAATGTATTTCTTTCTTATTGCGATTAGCGCAAGAAGTAAAAAATAAAATCCAAGCTTATTCTTTGCCCAAAATCAGGGGTTTGAATTCATCTCGCGGATAGCGTAACGGATAATGGCGTATTTGGAGTCCTTATGGTTTCTTTGCTTTGAATCTTTCGATCTCATCGAACAATGCCGAGGCGTTGTCGAAATGGACATCTCTCTGTTGCTTGATGGCATAATACACGGTATCACCGTGTATTTCCTCCGCGAACAATCGGCCTGACTGCTTCGCCGTTTGGTATTCCTGATACGTCGTCTCGCGGACTGCGGACACATCCTTTATCTGGCATGGCAGGCCATTGATCAAACCAACGGGTCCTCGGTTGCTCGATTCATTTTCAGGGATTCCGAGAAAGGCCACTGAGCCAGTCTGGCACGTGGCGCAGCCAGTGGCAAGACAGAGCGCCAGCATGCCTGTCCATTGTCTCGCTTTTCTCATCATCCTCTCCTGTCAACGGCAACTTTCAGCATTGCAATTTCCTGCGTACTTTGGAATGTTTTGTTATTTACCTTTATATACACAGAGAAAATCGTCATGAGTAAGACCTGCCTGCCGTATTGCACTGCGAAGAGTTCCTATGGCAAGTTCTTTATGCATTGGAACAACACAGCCTTTGTCTTGTTTGCGCAATACAACATGACTGCCTCGCTGTCAGGCTATGACAAAGCCAAGTTTTTGAAAAATTTTAATTGCCTCTACTCCTGAAATTCTTGAAAGATCAGGCATGAACGGGAACCTCGAAAGTTGTAAGAATATGACGAGACGAGGTTTTCATAGGAAACTCCTCTAAATACAATTCGGTAGCTTCTTGCAGATTTGCAAGAGCTTCCTCAATGGTCTCGCCTTGGCTCGCGGTTCCCGTTTCAGAACATTCAGCCACATAGAGATTGCCTTCTTGATGAACAATTGCTGTAAATGTTTGTGTCATAATCTATCTCCGCTTTAAATATATCGAACAGCATCCAATTTCTGCAATTTTATTTTCTTTTGCAGGCAACATAGGGTTTTTTAGTCAAAAAATGCTGAAAGAAGCGGCATTACGCGAGTTGTTTATACACCAGCAATATCAGGACTATTCTGACTTGCCAATACCATGTTCCAACTCACGCATCTCGTCTCGCAGTGTCGCGGCGCGCTCGAATTCAAGCGCCTCCGCCGCCTCCAGCATCTCTTTTTTCAAATCTTCAATCGCCTTGTATATGTCGTATTTTACTCCGGTCTCCTTGACAACAAGCCGCTCAACCGCTTCATGATCATAAACAGCGCCTGCCAGGCGTTCGCCCAGCTTTCGCTCCACCGTTCGCGGCGTTATGTTGTGCTCTTCGTTGTATTCCGCCTGACGCATCCGCCGTCCCTGCGTAACCGCGATCATCTTTTTCATAGAATCCGTTATTTTGTCAGCGTAGAGGATCACTTTCCCGTTTATGTGCCGTGCCGTCCGGCCTGCCGTCTGAACCAATGCAGTTTCCGACCGCAGAAATCCCTCCTTGTCAGCGTCCAGAATCGCCACAAGCGCAACCTCCGGCAAATCCAGACCTTCCCTGAGAAGATTTATACCCACCAGACAATCAAAGTCGGCTCTGCGAAGTCCCATGAGAATGTCAACGCGATCAATAGTCTTAACCTCAGAGTGCAGATATTCAACTCTTAATCCCGCTTCCCTTAGATATTCGGCCAGATCTTCTGCCGTCCGCTTGGTCAGGGTCGTAACCAGCGTCCGCTCACCACGCGCCGCGTGCTCCCTCACCTCCCGCATCAAATCATCTATTTGATGTTTCAACGGCCGGATCTCAACCGGCGGATCCACCAGCCCCGTCGGCCTGATCACCTGCTGAACTATATTTACAGACATCTCCCGCTCACATGGACCCGGTGTAGCGCTTGTGAAAATAATTTGACCTGTTTTCTCCAGGAATTCCTCTATCTGGAGCGGCCGGTTGTCTTTCGCTGACGGAAGCCTGAATCCATGCTCTACAAGCGTATTTTTGCGCGATTGATCGCCGTTATACATACCGCGCAACTGCGGAAATGTCACATGCGATTCGTCAATTATAGTTAAAAAATCACCATTAAAGTAATCAATCAGTGTCGCGGGCGGCTCGCCCGGCAACCTGCCGCTCAGATGACGGGAATAGTTCTCGATGCCGGAGCAGGTGCCGATTTCTTTCAGCATCTGAACATCAAACATGGTGCGCCCCCGCAAGCGCTGAGCCTCCAACACCTTCCCCTGCTTTTCAAACCAGGCTATCCGCTCGTAAAGTTCAGCGATA
>JBFZFB010000174.1:0-17073 GCA_041306605.1 Lentisphaerota bacterium
GAACTGGCGTGAGCCGAGGTTTTCATCGAAAAACTTTGTTAAAGCCAGTTCAAATTGAGCTAATTGCCTTAATTTTTCAGGGTATTTGTTGCCCTTGCCCAGTTCGTCTTTCATGTCGCGCACGATGTCGTTTATTACTTTCGTGCTGCCTGCCACGGAGTTGTAGAGCTCGAACATATCGAGTTCGGAATTTTCCATGATCTCTATTCCGAGATCATAGAGCGGCTGTATCGGCGCGTTGCAGGCATAGAAATCCTGAGGGCGTGGTCCGAAAGAAAACACTTTCAAATGCTGTATGC
Source organism: Lentisphaerota bacterium (assembly GCA_041306605.1). Taxonomy (GTDB): domain Bacteria; phylum Verrucomicrobiota; class Kiritimatiellia; order UBA8416; family JAQBFJ01; genus JBFZFB01. Next base: position 300 of record JBFZFB010000174.1, read on the forward strand.
CTATAATTACCCGCGCTATGTCCGCAAAGTGCGCAATTTCTCCGGCAATCTCTTTAGGCAGTCCCACGGGAACAGGCGGAACGTAAGCCCGCATACCCCGCAAGCCCACATTGAGACACGCGTTCAACATTCCGCAGAACGCGTCTCCGCGTCCTTGTATAAGATTCTTTCTGCTTTCTTCGGCGGCGCCGCAAAGCATGAACGGCTTGGCCAGCATCTTGGCGAAAATGGTGGTCGGTCCTTCAGGACCGAAGTTGCCCAGATAAATAACCACGGCGTTTACGTTGCGGTGTTCCATCTCGGCGGCCGCCACCATGGCATCGTGTTCTGATTCTATGATGGTCCCGCAAGTCTCAACATTGAGTTTTAGTTTTCCGCATTCTCCGGCCAGCTTGCCGAGCCGCGCGCGGGTCAGTTCAATCGGAAAACAATCCCTGCTCACACCCACAAGACCTATTTTTATTTCTGGCATGTTTCTTGTCATTTTCAGAGCTCCTTTTTGCTGATATCTATTTATCCGCTTCAAAACCAAGTCCGGAAATTTTGTCCGCAAGTTTGACGGAAGCGTTTTTCAACGTTACGCGGGTGAATCTGAATTCGCGGCGGATATGATAATTTTGACGAAGCCCCCTGAAACAGTCTTTTTTGCAGGCGGCTTTTTTGCACGTTCTGAGATTGGTATCATCAGTTTCAATATCATAAACACGCCTGACAATATTCCATAACACTGCTTCATCTGTCTGTGAACCGGCATCTATTTTCACTTCCGGAACCGATGGCGCGGGGAGCAGGCCGTCAGGTTTCCATACAGGTTGTTGGCCGATGAATTCACAAGCCTGCCGGTATACCATCACGGTTCCCATAACCCTGCCTTCGAAAGAGTAACCGGCGATGTGCGGAGTGCCGATATCCGCGCGTTCGAGCAGGTCGGCGCTGTAATCCGGCTCGTTCTCCCATGTGTCTATCACGGCATGCGAAACAATGCCATGATTCATCGCCGCCAGCAGGGCCGCGGTATTCATCACCGCGCCGCGCGCCGAGTTTATGAATATGGAGCCCGGCTTCATCGCTGAAAAGAAACGCTCGTCCGCCATCTGAAAAGTGGCATGATTTCCATCCTTTGTCAGCGGAACATGCATGGTGATGATGTCTGATTCCGCCAGCACTTTCTCAAGATTAACAAATACAGATTCCGCGTTTGAGGCGGACATGGCTTTCGGCGGGTCGTTCTGAAGCACCCGCATACCGAGCGTCTCCGCTTTTTTTACAACCAGACTGCCGACATTTCCGATGCCGATCACGCCTATTGTTCTGCCTTCGAGTTTGAAACCGTGACGGTTTGCAAGACACAAAAGCGCGGCGGCCACATATTCTGAAACACTATTGGCGTTACAGCCGGGCGCAGAACACCATTTTATGCCCTTGTTGTCAAGGAAGGGTATATCCATGTGATCACTGCCGATGGTTGCGGTGCCGATAAATTTCACACTGCTGTTTTCGATAAGCGCGCGATTTACTTTGAGGGTTGAACGGATGGCGAGAATATCGCAATCGCGAAGCTGTTCGGGCGTAATAGCGCGATCATCAAGTATAACTGTTTTTCCAAGAGAGCTGAACGCCTCACGGCCGTACTGCACATTGGAAGAACATACTATTTTCATGTTTTTCAATTCTATCTGTTCAACTATTTATGGTCACTGATTCAAAAACATTTACCACAGAGAACAAAAAGTTGACAGGATAAAACAGAGCTTTAAGAACGGATCAGCTGACAGGCGTATACGCCGTCTGTCTGAGTATCCGGCGGGAACAGCCTGCAGTCTTTCTTTTTCACAAAGAGCGGATTTTTTTCAAGCCACGTATCAACCAGTTGATAGTTCTCATCCGGTTCAATACTGCAGGTGCTGTACACGAGGGTGCCGCCGGGTTTGAGAAAAGCTGACGCAGAATCGAGTATGGCGCGCTGGTATGATGTCAGTTGAGCGAGTTTTTCCATTGAGAAACTCCATCTGGCATCAGCCCTGCGCCGCAGGACTCCTGTATTGGTGCATGGCACGTCGAGAAGAATGCGGTCAAACCGCGTGTCACCGCAAATTGATTTCATGCCGGCGCGTGTTGACGCGTCACCGTGGCGCACACTTATGCAATCAAGTTTCAACCGCGCTATATTTTCCTTCAGTCTCGCGACGCGGTCTTTCTGCAGGTCGCCGGCAATCAGGGTTCCCTTGCCGCGCATTTTTTCGGCGATGATGCATGTTTTGCCGCCCGGCGCGGCGCACGCGTCCAGAACGCAATCACCGGGTTGAGGGTCAAGCATATCCACAGAAACCTGAGTCGAAGGATCCTGCACGCTGAAAAGACCGTCCTTATAGCCGGGTAAATTCATGATAGGCGTGCCACCGGGCAGAACCGCGAAGAAATCAGGCATGAAGCCGTGCGGAACGGCATTGATTCCGCCCGAAGCCAGCGCGGCAAGAAAATCTTTCATGCATGTTCTGTTCGCGTTTATCCGGAGCACTACGTCTCCTCTGAGATTATTCCAGCGGCATAGATCAGCTGTTTTTTGACTGCCGAAATTTTTTGTCCATCTGGTTATCAGCGCGTCGGAATGAGATTCCCTTATTCCGAGCGGCTGTCCGGCGAGCCTGTTTTTTATACTTTCCTTTTCCCGCAGAACGCGTCTGAGTATGGCGTTTACGAAACCGGCGCAGGAAGGCGCATTGCCGGTTTTGACGGCTTCCACTGTTTCGTTGACTGCGGCATATTCGGCAACATTGTCCATGAACATTATCTGATATATGCCTACCAGCAGATAGGGCATCGTTGTGTCATCCGGAGTTCGTTCGGCGCAGTGTTCCACAATCCACTGGATTGTCCGGCGCCGTTTGACGATGCCGTAAATCATTTCCATTACAAACGGACGGTCGGGCATATCGGGTTTGATCAATTGCTCGGCGAAAACATCTGTTTTCAGCCAGTTTTCTATGATTTGCGCCGCCAGTTTGCGGGAATTTTTTTTAGGTATATCCGGCATAATTACATCCATTTTTCTGTTCGCGTATCTATTTAGCTATCCGAAGAAAATATTCCAAATATTTAGACAGGATAACCCTCATTTCCCTCCGGGTCTAGAGACAAGACAATATTTTTTCAATGTTCAATCTTATTTGTCCATCAGGAAAACTGTTCAAGAAATCTGAAATAAAACTATTATTCCTGGATCCGGAGTGCCCCAAGACTCCCAGACTCGGATGAAAAACGAGAGTTTTATTCGGATTTCTTGAACCATCACGTCATTCAACATGACTGGTCTCGTCTTCTACTATCCAATCATATCCTGTTATCCCGTCAAATTCCCCTTCTAGTTCCTTCTGTAAATGGCTTGATTCTTACGCTGTTCGCGTATTTTTCACTTCAGTGTACTGCTTCTCAGCTGGCCGCAAGCGGCTTCGATGGAGCCGCCTTTCGACATTCTCAGCGTCGCGTTTATTCCGGCTTTTTTCAATGTGCTGATAAATATTTCCGCGGTTTCCTCTGATGCGGGTTTGCCCTGATATTCCGTTACTTCGCTTAAAGGAATAAGGTTCACCCGGCACTGCAGAGTGGTCAGCAATTTCGCCAGCGCTTCCGCGTGCGGTTTGGTGTCATTCACATTTTCAATCAACGCGTATTCAAAGGTTATGATTCTTTTTGTTTTCTTAACATAAAAAACGCAGGCGTCTATAAGGTCGTGCAGAGGATATTTCCTGTCAATAGGCATAAGGCGTGACCGGAGTTTGTCGTCCGGCGCGTGGAGTGAAACAGAAAGTTCGATCTGCAGGTTTTCACCGGCTAGCCGTTTGATTTCAGGAACGAGTCCGCATGTGCTGATGGTTATGCGGCGTGCGCCGATGTTGATGCCGTCCTTATCATTGATTATTCGAACGGTTTTCAGAACCTGATCGTAGTTATCGAGAGGTTCGCCGACGCCCATAAAAACCACATGGGTAAGCGCTTTGCCGTAGATTTCGCGGGCAAGCAATACCTGGTTCACTATTTCGCCTGCCTCCAGATTGCGGCGGAATCCGGACTGACCGCTGGCGCAGAACGCGCATTTACACCGGCATCCGACCTGACTTGACACGCAAACGGTGTACCGGTCGCGGGCGGGGATGAGCACCTGCTCGACGTGTTCGCCGTCACGCAGGCGCACGAGTAGTTTTTGTGTGGAGCCGGCGGGGCCGGATATTTTTTCACAGACGCAAGGATCGAGAGAAACGTTTTTTGACAGCCATGATTTCAGGGTGGCGGGAACATTTTTCATGGTGTCCAAATTGCTGGTTCCGTGAACATAGAGCCACTGCCAAACCTGTTGAGCGCGGTATCCGGGAAAGCCGGCTTCGCGAAACAGTTCAACCATTTCGTCTTTTGTGAAACTGTATATTAAGGACATGAGACTATTTTGGGGTTTCTGCCGGGGCTTCTGTTTGAGCAGGTTGAGACGCTTCCGTGGCGGACGGTGCCGCTTCTCCGGCTGGCGCTTGCTCCGTTTCTGCGGCAGGTTCTTCTGAAACTTGTTCATCCGTTACTTCTTCCGGTGATGTGACTTTGGAAGGTGTTACTTTCCTTGCCCGTGTTCTGGATGAAGATGAACTGCCGTATTCCGCGGGAGCAGGTTGATCATAAAAGAGAAATTCCAGCGCTTGAATACCCAGCAATCCGAGAAATATTACCAATGCCAGAATCACGGCTATCAAAGTTATTTTATCGCTGGATGCTGGAGATGTCGCGAGAGGTCCGGCAGAAACACCAAACGCAATCTTTGGCGCGTCTAAAAGAGAAGGAGCTTTTGCGCCAACATCGGATTTCACTATCAGCTTTTTTCTTACAGTAGCTTGTGTTTCTTGTGCACTCATTAGCACGTTAATGTATGTGGTTAAAAAGCCAAACGCAATAAAAAAAACACTTTTTTTACCAAAACAATTCCGCCAATTTCCTGAAAATTTACACCGTGCAGGCTTTCAGGCAGACATGCGTTACCGCTTCACTAATCCCAGCAAGGTGTCGGCCGATACAAGAGCTGTATCCCCGGGACGCTCCAGAAATGGCGATACATCGGTCGCGGCCTGTTTCCAGTTAACCGCCTCCAGTCTGCTGGCAACGGCATTACGCCATGTATCCGGAAGAAGCGCCTCAGCCTCCCAACCGGTCTGGCGAAGCGCATTGTTGAGCAGTATCAGGTTAGGCTCCGGCCATGAAGGATCCGCCAGATACCACGCAAGATCGTACAAGTCGCGTCCCTTCGTATACTTGCGGGTCAGAATGGCATGTAGTTTTCCTCCCAGCAAAGATGCCTTGTCGTAATGCAGGAGATTGAGCATTGCAAACCGGCGAATGACACTCGTCTCTAATTCCGCTCCTGACGGCGGATTAGTGTCTATCTCCACTTTAACATTCAAAACCTCATCAGCATGCGGCGAGATCCCGATCTCATGAAGAAGGCCCTGAAACTTTACAAATGCACCTGCCACATTACGGTGCTCCCGTACACGAACATCAACTCCATAGCCCTCTGCCTCCAAGGCGGATTTTACCCCCCGCATTCTCTTGATAAACTGCGCGTCGCCACCCGGTTTTGCCAATGAAAAGTCGAGATCTTCGGAATAGCGCGGAAGCTGAAACAGAAATCTCAGGGCTGTGCCGCCCACGAACGCCCAGTCGGCAAATGCACCGTGATCCTGCAAAGCCAGCAGGATTCGGGCCTGAAGATATTCCCTTGCTACACTGCGTTTTTTGAAATCACCGGCTGTCTCGCCGATTATACGGGCCAGAATGTCTTTCATAGTTTAATATCCTCCTTGTCTCGCCGCCATACGGAACTAATCCGTTTCACAGCGCGTAATACTTTTGCGGATTTCATGCGTACCGCCATATTCATGAAAAGCGCGTTGTCAAACGCGGGAGACGGATTAATCCGCAACTCTTCCAGATACGAAAGCGTGTCGCTTTCAGGGGTCAGGTACAACAGGTCCAGCAAAGCTTTTTCCGGAGTGGCGATGACAACCTTTTGTTCCGGCGCGACTTCACGTTCGACATATCCAAAAAAAACAGCCGTTTTGACATGACGGAAAATAAAACGGCCATCAGGCGTTTTTAGCTCTTCCGGTCTTCCGGTAGTGATGCTCATTGTTACCGGCGTATACTCAGGGATCATTCCATAATAAGCCAGCGCCGACTGAAGACTGACATAAGATGACTTCCGCAACTTATTGGCAGATTCAAAAGGATGCGGCATTCTTTGAGCGTAAGGTTCTGCCACACGATAGACGCCACGCCGAAGCATGACCAATTTTCCGGAATTTACCCAGCGATCCAGTTGCCGCCTGACGCCCAATGGAGACCCCTGTCCTGCCAGCAAAACAGATGCTGAAAAAACAGATTCCTTACGGACTATTGATAAAAACTCAATCCATTTCATGGCAATAAGATGACATATAAGTCATTTTATTGCAATAATTATTATTTTAAAATTAACCGGAATATTGCATCATGTTTACAGCTATTATCCTTAATTTCTGAATTTCCGGCGCGTTACAGACCAAATGTAATACAGGTTTTTTATTTAACTGAGGCTCTGTTTTAATTTGTGATTATTCCACAACAACAAATTCCCATTCATGCATCGGGCTGTCAAGCCGGATGGTGTCGTTCTTAACCGGGCATTCGACCCTCTTGCCGTCCGGTGAAAGATGAAACGCTTTTTTAACAGGCGGCATGCCGTGGGGACGGATTATAGTGAATGTTTCGATGGTGTCAGGGCTGGCGTTCCAGATCACGCCGCGCCATGATTTGCCATCATTAAGAAACTGCGGTATCAGCCATGGATTCCCTTCTACTCCGCCGGGTTCTTTGCCGTTCGAAAGCCAGCTTGCTACGCGTTTCATTTGTGTCGCGCGATGTATATCCATCATCGGGCGATCGTCACTGCTCGCGTTCCACGGCACTACCGCGGTTCTGCCGCCGAGTTCATTTTCGAACAGCACCGTGCCGTGCCCTACAACGCGCTGAAGAGGATCATGAAGATCGCTGATGGCGAAAGCGCCTTTTGCAAGTTCTGCCTGAAGCATGCTTGAAGTATGGTTCTTTTCATTCACGGAAATCTGACCGCCCGCCCGCAGAGCAAAATCAGGATTGGTACATTCCTCTAAAGAATAAAGCACATCGTTTTGAGTAATAAACCGGCTTGATTTTATACCGATCAAATTTCCGAGTCCGCGCTGAACCAGTATGGCGGCGGCTGTACCGTCCAGCAGGAGCCCTTTCGCCAGCCATTGTTTCAGGAGTGCTTCGTCGAATGCCCATGCCATAGGTCCGGCAATTGCGTTTACATTCTGCTGAGCTCGTGCCGAAAACGCCAGGCTGGCAGCGCCGAGCCAGTATGCCCATCCGCGCGTGGGGCTTTGCAGTTCATACCATGATGTTCCGCGAGTGAGGCGCGCCTTGCGGCTTAGGTCTTCGATCCATGGAACGCCAACGCCCTGACTGCGCATGGTCATGGGGAAATTATCAGCCAGCCAGTTCATGTTAGGTCTTATATTTTTAAGGAAAGATGCTCTTTGCGGTTCATCGTCAAAGTTATTGCCCATAAAATCATACATACTGATGTTCAGATTTGTGGAGCCGAGAATATGAGCGAGCGACACTTGTGCCGAGATCTGGCGAAAGGATTTGTTCCAGTTGCCGTACGGAAAACACTCTATTTCCGGTCCGGTTTCGATATCATTTGGCTGAATGGACCGGTTCTGATCGAGCGCGGCTATGCCGTGAATGATATGCGAGCCCATTGTATCGCCGTAAGTCCAGAAATGCGGACGGTGCACGGGCGGTTTACCGCCGCCGAACGCCTGCCACCATTCATTCCAGTGGCGTCCTTCAGCCGCGTGACTTTCCATCGCGCTGGACATCAGGCCCATTTTTGTTCCTGTCTTTTCAAGCACGCGGCGGCATTCGTTCAGAAATTCCAGAATGGTTTCCTGCCACATATCCATCCATATCGCGCGCCACGGATGGGGTTCACCCGGCGCGAGACAGGCGCGCACGATATCGGCGTGTGAAGCGTTTGTGCCGGCGCGTTTGTTGAATTCCGCGATATGCAGAGGACAGAAACAGCCGCCCCATTCAAGCGGGCCGTGGTTGTGATAACGGATATCGTCGTCAATCCAGACAACGCGGAAGCCTTCCTTGGAATACATTTTCAGGGTTTCGAGATAATAACGGCGCCAGTCGGGATCGAGAAAACACACAACAGCGCTTGCTTCCGCGCCTTTGGGATCAATCATTTTCTGCCAGTTCTGGCCGGGTTTCAGCTTGCGGCCGCGGTCGCAGTGGAGCATGGAATGCCATGGATTCAGGCTGATTTTCACACCGACCTTCTTCAATGCTTCGCGGTATGGCCGTGAGCTGTCTATCCATTCCTTAATCCGTTCAATAGTTTCGTGTCCATCGTTCTGTTCTTCGCCGAAATAGAAAAACATAATTTCGTCAACCGGCGCTTCGCGCACGAGTTTCAGCAGTTGGCTGGTTACTTCTTTCTCGTTCTTGTGGATTCCGAACTGCATGCGGAGAGTGAAATGACTTGGCATATAAAACTCCTGTTTTGTCTAATTGTTTTTTTCTGATAGGCGAATGGTATTGTTGAACAGCACGGAATTGGGGATAAGATGTTTCTGGTTAATGTTGTTCTTTATTACGGTATAGCGCAGATTGATTTCCACTACTTCGCCTTCACAGCCGGCGACCGAGATGGTGTCTCCGTAGCGAAAAGGTCTGTATACGATGATCAGGATGCCGGACAGCAGGTTACTGAGTGCGTCTTTAAGCGCGAAGCCGAGCGCGAAGCCTGTCAAGCCGAGGCTGGCCACGAGGGCGGTAACGTTAATGCCGATGGTGCCGAGAGCTGACAGTATGCCGAGAATGATGATGGTGGCTTTGCATACTGACGTGGCCAGTGTGGCCACCTGTTTTCTTTGGGAATCCAGTTTTTTGCTGAAGCGCAGGATAGCTCTCTGCAGTATAACCGCGATGATCCATGTAAAAATGAGAATAACCAGACCGGTCAGCAGTCTGGGTGTGTTATTTGAAGCATACGTCAGAAATTTTTGTATAATCAAATTCATCTATTACCGCCTTTCTTAAGACCTGAAATTAAGCCGAAATACTGAATACCCTGCTTTCCATTGTCAACTTTCTTTTCATAAATGTACGAACCGTTGAATGGTGGGTGCCGGGCGTCCAGGTTAGCCGGCTTTTTGCTTATGTTTTTTTGTGCCGTATAAAGCCTTGCTTTCTCTTACAAAGAAACCGCCGGGGTTCTTGAGAAAATTTAGCAGCGATATTGCCACATCGGGACAAGCTTTCTGCAATGATGCATCATCGGTAACGCAGTTGACTTTAAACTGTCTTGCAAGCGCGATATACTGCGCGTCATAGACGGTAATTTTAAAATTCAGCGCTTCACGCAGGACAATATCCGGAGCGGAGGCAACTTCATTTGGTGAGAATAAGGTTATAGCGGTGTCAAGCAGATCCAAAGCTTTTTCCATCGGCATACCGCCGAATCTTGCATATTTCCAGAGGATACTTTGGAACTCAATACGCCAGAAAGACGGAATAATCCATTCGGGATCCATTTTTCTCAAGGCATTAGCTTCGGACGTACGTTCGCCTTCGATGGTATACAGGGCTAATATATTGGCATCCACTACAATCATGCGCGGCCTTCGTTTTTGGCCGCGTTAATAAATTTATTAGTCAGCGGGAATTTGCCCTTATAAGCTTTGAAATACGGTATGGGCCTGACCTGATGCAGGGCTTGTTCCAGAATAACGATAGCCTGTTGTGTCATGGAGCGATGATTTTGAATGGCGTCATCTTTCAGGCGCTGGTGAATTTCGGCTGATAGATTTTTGATAACCAATGCAGGCATAAACACCTCTACTTTCTTATTGCTAGCAAAATACTAGCAAAAAGCATCCTTGTCAATACACAACAGGTATGTTTTACATGGATATGGTTCAGAGCCGCTGTGGGCGCCAAAACCTTTATTCTGCGGCATGGTATCCGCCCCGGGCGTTTTAAACTGTCTTCTGTCACTGTCACTCAACAAAATGGACCAAACTGAATGTCTCATTTTCGTTGACAAGTTCCGAGGCAGTATAAGCATATAGTTTGGAAAACAGCCGAAGAATTGAAAGAAAAACGTAAAAACCGGATTCAGGCCACTATAGTTAAGGCGCATTAAAGTGCGCATTATTGACTATATCGATGTGTCATGCGCATTAAAGTACGCTTTATAGTTGACAGTATTTTAGGGCTCTGCGATACTATTGCTGAAAGATGGAGGTGGATATGAATTTTGAGGTAATGAGTGATAAGGCAATACTTGCGGAAATAGGTCAGCGTGTACAACGCGAAAGACTTAATCGGGATTTGGCGCAAGCTGATCTGGCCCGTAACGCTGGAGTTTCGAGGCGGGCGCTTCAGAAGTTGGAGGCGGGACAGGTTTGCACCTTAGCGTCGCTGGTTAGGCTTATCAGGGCTTTGGGTAAACTGGATGCTTTTGAAGTGTTCTTGCCACCACAGGGTATTAGCCCAATACAATTGGCCAAGCTTAAGGGGCGGGAGAGGCAGAGGGCGTCAGGCCGGAGAAATAAGCGGAGCAAGGAATAGAGTTAATTCTATGGCTGTGCGAATTCGAAAAGTCAATGTTGCAAATGTTCTTCTATGGGGAAAGAGCGTAGGCGCTGTTGCGTGGGAAGAGGAGCGTAACCTGAGTTCATTCGAATATGATAAGGCATTCATAAAACAAGGATTGGAACTTGCTCCAATAATGATGCCTTTAGGACCACGGATTTATTCTTTTCCCAATTTGAATCGTCAGACATATCATGGCCTCCCCGGCCTTCTGGCCGATACATTACCAGACAGGTACGGCAACCTGCTTATTGATTTATGGCTTCAGCGAAATGGTCGTTCTCCGGATGACTTCACACCTGTGGAACGGCTTTGTTATATGGGCACTCGCGGGATGGGTGCGCTGGAATTCAAGCCGGCGCTGGTGCGGCCAAGTAAATCTGTTCCTTTAGAAGTGGCTGAACTTGTTGAATTGGCGAAGGATATTCTTGCAGAGCGCGATAAACTGGTTGTGAATCTGAAAGGCGCAAAAGCAGAGGCTCTGAATACAATAATTCGCGTTGGCACATCGGCTGGTGGAAACAGGGCAAAGGCCGTCATCGCCTGGAATCCTAAAAGCAACGAAGTCAAATCAGGACAAGTCGACATACCCAATGGATTTGAACCGTGGATTCTTAAGTTTGATGGGGTTGACGATACTTCGCTCGGCGATCCGAAGGGATTTGGAAGGGTCGAATATGCTTATCACAAGATGGCTCTTTCTGCCGGTATCGAGATGAGCGTTTGCCGTCTGCTTGAAGAGAATGGCCGGGCTCATTTCATGACGAAACGATTTGATAGGGATGCAGATGGTGGAAAGATTCACATGCAGTCGTTCTGCGCTATCGGGCATTACGATTTTAATGCTGTCGGAGAATATGGATACGAACAGGTTTTCGCTGTTATTCAGAGGTTGAATCTTGGATATCAAGCAATGCGGGAAATGTATAAGCGGATGGTCTTCAATGTGGTAGCCTGCAATCAGGACGATCATACGAGAAATATCGCGTTTCTGATGGACAGGACCGGTTCCTGGCGGCTTGCGCCTGCTTTTGATGTCATCTGGTCCTTCAATCCTGACGGAAAATGGACGGATCGTCATCAAATGAGTATCAACGGTAAACGGATTGACTTCACGCGAGATGATTTGTTATCAGTGGCAGAACTATATGGGATCAAAGGTGCTGCAGAAATTATAGAACAAGTGACGGATGTTGTTTCGAGGTGGGATCGATTTGCGACTGAATCTGCCGTAAACTCTAAGTTAAGAGAAACGATAGCCAGGACTCATCGCTTGAATCTGGCCCGGCAAAAGAGCGGCAGGACTGGAAAAAGAAATCATTCCAACACATGACATCATAGATAATCGCACGGAGAAACTGGTCGATCACCTCAACCAGATGCCCGGAACAAGCGAAAGGGCAAGGTTAGCGGTTGGTTATCTCTTCCTCTCAAGCTTGACCAGTGTGGCAAAGAAGCTTTTGCCTTTAAAAGAATTGAAGCTCCTGATAGGCAATACAACAAACAAGGAAACCGCTGAACTTCTCGCAGAAGCATATAAACGGCTGGATTTGGCAGTAGAAAACAAACAAAGGCTTGTCGTATTTTTTGATTGCCTTGTTATGATGTGTTATATTATATTATAACACAAAAGAAAGGAGTGGCTTTATGAATGGGTCATTCGGGGAATTTATTAAAGAAAAACGATTGGCCGCAAAGTGTAGTCTGAGGCAATTTGCCAAGAAGGTGGGTATGCAGGCGTCCAATTACTGCAATGTGGAAAACGGTGCTTTGCCGCCGCCGTCAGATAAACTTGATGATATTGCATCTGCTCTTGGTATTACTAAGAGATCAATGGAATATAATCAGTTTCATGATCTTGCGGCAAAGGCAAGAAATGAAGTTCCTGCCGACATAGCAAGAATGGTTAAGGAATCTGCATTGATTCCGGCCCTGTTGAGAACAGTGGAAGGCGAAAAGGTGTCTGAGAAGCAAATTCGGGGAATAATTGAGGATCTCAAAAGTGGCCGATCAAAAAAACGTACCTGATTATAAGTTGTTTGAGCTCGATAAGATTGCCGCAAACGAGCTTCATGATGCCGGTTGTTATATAGAGAATAACCGGGTTGATATTGAAAGGCTTATTCATGGTAAATATAAGCTTGAGATAGACCCATTTTTTGATCTACGGAAGAGATGGGATACTTATGGCTTTGTTAATGTTCAAGGTAATAAGATATATATTGATGCGGATCTGATGGACGATGAATATGAAGAAAAGAAATATCGTTTTACACTCGCGGAGGAACTGGCGCATTTTCTTATTCATAGAGAAATCTTTGCAAACTGTAAATCGGTTGACGAAAGGGTGAAATTTGAGCGATCTCTCGGCGAAGCGGTTATTGATAGAATGGATCGTCAAGCCAAAGCGCTTGCATCGTCTATCCTTATGCCGAAGTTTCTGTTTGAGCCACGTCTTGAGTTTCTGGCTGAAAAATGCCGGGATGATTCAGGACAAATCATAGTTGATGAACTTGCTACAATGCTTTCCCGGGAATTTGATGTGAATTATAGGGCTGTAAAGAGAAGGATGAAAAACCTTGGGTATCATAAAGATGAACGACTTGGGCTGGACTTGGATTAAAAATGCCAACACATGACATCATAGATAATCGCACGGAGAAACTGGTCGATCACCTCAACCAGATGCCCGGAACAAGCGAAAGGGCAAGGTTAGTGATTGGTTATCTCTTCCTCTCAGGCTTGTGACCAGTGTGGCAAAGAAGCTTTTGAATCTTAAGGAACTCCTGCTGTTGATCGGGAATACGACCAACAAGGAAACCGCCGGGATTCTTGAGAAAATTTAGCGTAAATTTTTGATAACCAATGCAGGCATAAACACCTCTACTTTCTTATTGCTAGCAAAAAGCATCTTTGTCAATACGCAACAGGTATGTTTTACATGGATATGGCTCAGAGTCGCTGTGGGCGCCAAAAGCATCTTGATTGTTTTCCGTTGGCGTTGTTTTTTGAAAAAATCGGATTAATTTTTCCAAATAAACATAATAATAAGTTCTTGACATCTAGCTACTATGTTATACGATATAGTGTAATTAAGGAGCTATATGTCCGTAGATCCATGGATTACTCAGCTTAGAAAAGGAGTTGCAGATTATATTGTGCTACAGATCCTGCGTGATCGTGAAGCATATGGTTATGAAATACTTCAACTTCTATCACAAGTTAAATGTCTTATGCTTGGAGAAAGTACGCTTTATCCATTGTTAAGCCGTCTGGCTCGTGACGAATTTTTATCCGTTAGTGTGGTTAAGTCTCCAGCGGGTCCTGTACGCAGGTATTATCGGTTGACATCTTCAGGCAGGAAAAGACTTCAGGAAATGGATGTGTATTGGAATGAATTGATAGGAGCAATCCGTGGCATTAAAGGAGGAAACATAATATGAATAGAGAAGAACGCTTCTGTGATGAAGTTGAGACAGGAATAGCTGCCTTTAAGCGGCAAGTGGGACGAACTCTCCAGGATTCAAAAGAAAACACAGAAGACGCTGAAGGAATTCTGTCTGACTTGGAAAGCCAAATTCGCAGTGAATTGGCCGCTGTAAGCGGCAGAAATGCGAACATTTCTGATCTTAACGCAACACTGTTGAGAATGGATCCGCCTGAAAGTTATGGAAATTCGGCTGCACATTTTGCAATAAATGCAACTCCCGGCTATTTACGCTCACCACTTAAGTATGCGGTTATTCTACTTGTGTTGATCGTTGGCGGTCTTGCGGCTTACTATATGGTAATGGACGCTAGGCTGTGTTCACAGGAAAATAATTCTCTGGAAAAGAAAGTCACATCGGACAGACGGGCCATTGTGGATAAAGTTGAACCAGTTGTTGCTCCGTCCATAGAGCAAATAGCAAAAGCTGAGCAAAATGCATCATCGGTTGACATAGAGGCATGCCCCACTTCTCTAGTATCGGTGGCCATAGCTCGTTTTTCAACTTCCGGCAACATACAAGACAGTGAAGCTGTAGAAATTACCATCTCAGATGGGCTGATAAATGCACTGGCCTTTAGTCAGGGAATTCGTGTTGTGGAGAGAGAAAAACTTTATGAGGGGCTGGATGAATTAAGAATGAGTGCTGAAGGGATGCTTGACAGCACTACAGCGTTTAAACTCGGCAAAATTGTTGGTGCTCAAATTATCATAACCGGAAATATAGTAAAAATTGATAACAAGCTTATTATTACTGCACGTCTTATAAATTCCGAAACAAGTGAGCTGTCGGCGGTCAGAGTCACCGGGGGTCGCGTTGATTTATTGACGCTTACTGAAGAGCTGGCGCAAGATATCGTGAAGCGGGTGCAAAAGGATGAGAAAGGTACCTTTGTGCGTCGTACAGGAGATGCAGAATTTAACGATATGCGTGCCAAGTCGAGAGGTGTCAAGGAAGCCATTGCAGGCAAGACGCTTCCGCGTGTGCTGATCATGATTCCCGAAACGCATCTGAACGACATTGTTCGTGATCCTGCCGCTGAAACAGAACTCGTTTTATGGTTTACAGATTGCGGTTTTCTAGTTGCCAGTCCTGAATACGAGGGCGTGCAAGCGCCTCGTACTGCGAATGAAACAACAAGCGATACGGATATAACTTTTCACAGAAACCGCGGTTGGCGTAATGAGGCAGGAAATGTTAGTGTGTCAAGTCGGGTGTTGAACAGGCATGTTACGAGTGGTCTTGGTGCAGACCGTTCTGAACTAGATAAGATAGCAGATGTTATTATTCTTGGTGAGGGTATCAGTGAAAAAGCAACGGAGCGCGAGGGGCTTATCTCCTGCAAAGCCCGAGTTGAATTGAAGGTTATTGATGTTCGGACTGGTCAAGTGTTGATGGCAAAATCTGCATATGGAGCCGGTGTTGATGTTGCTGAAAGAATTGCAGGCAAGCGCGCGCTTCAGGCGGCGGGAAGAGATATGGCTGTAAGCATCATTCCTGAACTGGTGGATAAATGGACACTGCTGCAGAAACAATAAATTTTTGGGGAGTAGTTGGTGAGCATTAAAATAACGAACCATATTATATGTTACACTGTATTTTTTCTGACGTTGTTTCTGTCGGTCGGCTTATTGTTAGCGTCTGACAATATTCCGCCGCATCGTGCGGCAGGTCAGCAGCTTTATAAAGAGGGAAAGAAAGAAGAAGCATTTCGAGAGTATCTTAAATCCATAGAGCTTAAAGAAGAAAACAGCGGAACACACTGGGATGACAGTGCGTATAGCTGTGGATATCTAACTGCATTAGATCTTGGCCGTTTTGAACAGGCTATGGATATACTGCTTAAGGCGACAGCTATTTGGCCAGAGGAATACACGTTGTGGAGACGTCTTGGCCGGACATGGTTTCAAAGTGTAAAAGATCCGGAAAATAGAAAACTTTACCATGAGAAGATTGTTAATACAATTAATTCAACTACTTCACGCTATTGGAACTGGGATATGTCGGAGAAGAATGTTGGTGGGTCTGCAGGGGGGCTTCACTATTCAAGGGGCAAGAAATTCTGCGCGGCGGGCGAAACAAAATTGGCGCTTCAGGAATATCAGAAATCCATAGAGATCAAGGAACATGGTAAAGAAGTAATTTTCACAGAAAGCGCTCATTATTGGGCTTATCGAATGGCGGTAGAAGGTATTGATGATTGCAATTATTGTTTCTTTGATACGGCATTCTCTTGGTGGTTTGGAGAGGAGACGGTAAATGCGGAAAACACTCTACCATTGAAGGATCCGCAGACGGCCGTTAACATTCTGATTGATGCAATAGCGATTTGGCCTGAAAATGTGGAAATATATCTCATTATCAGCAAATTGTACCGGGAATATTTAGGGGCTCCTGATAAAGCGCAAAAATACTACAAAGAAGGAATGATGGTATTCAATAAAAAGGCTGAGGAATATCAAAAACAGCATGAATATCACTTTCAACTAGCTAGAGTCTTAAGCGCGGCGGGCGAGCTAAAAATGTCTCTTGAAGAAAACATGTTAGCCATTACT
>JBFZFB010000175.1:0-3722 GCA_041306605.1 Lentisphaerota bacterium
ACTATATACATGGGATTTCTGACATAACGTTAGAGTCCCTGCACGACAAGCTCTTTAGGCGGATCAATCGGAGCGGGCGTGCCTTTCCCGGCAAAGGTAAAATTCCAGACACACCGTAAAAGAATTGCTATTCCGATTAAGGCCGGCAGCAATCCTAAGTATCGAAAGAGGCCAAACGGCAAAGCAGGTGGGGCAGAGCAAGACAGCAGCCAGTAAGGGACTATTATCGTAACCGCACCCGGTACAATAAAGGTAAAAATTATAGTCTTTATCAGAATCATTGTAATAATAATATTTGCATGCATCGCTATATTCGGTATAAAAATAGATACGCATAAAAACATGGGCATTTTAATGCTGTCCCGATTCATGCAAAGGAAAACAATGATCAAGATGACGATTCAAACCCATCAGGGAAACAACCGGTAATGTTCCAGGGACGTCGGTTCATTTGGCAAAGGCGCAAGCCGGAGCTTCTTGACATCCGCGACATGGCGGCGTCAGCATCATCGACTTGAGGCGGAAAATTCAAAATATGCTTTCTGCCAGGAAGGGGACATCTTTTCCTTTCTTACCGGCCAATGAAAACCAAAATGTCCGCACAACCGGCAAAACGCGGACATCTGATCTGCCATGTCATCTGAGTGGTCGGGGAGGCTTTCTCTTCCCAGATGATACTGAAATATGCGGTCTATGCCGCCGGCAATTGCACACATATAATATCCGGATGGGGTCAACCCCAAACCGCATTCTGCAATAATTCGGCAACCGCCGGAATAATCAGAAAACCGGTTGAACCGTGTATCAACAGGCGCCATGTTAAACGGTTTGAACAGGTTCACGCGGGAGGTCTTGAGTGTGCTTTTAATAATGATGCCGCCGGGAAGCTTATCTAACACTTCGTGTACTTTTCTTCCAAAATAATTTGTGCAAAGCACCAGCCTGACGCCCGGATTATGAACAGAGCGGTAATCCTCCAGCAGTTCGATAATATCAAAAATACGGCTGTGAAGGGTCGGTTCTCCGCCCAGGATTCGGATTCGTTTCCATTCCGCTTTTTTTTCAACACTTTTCCGGATAAAATCCTCAATCATTGAAATCGGCATCTCCGTATCGCTGGGGGCCTGGGTACAGGAACGATTGCAGTTGATACATTTTAAATTGCATTTGTAGGTGATATCGATTTCCACAAATTCGCGGCTTGGTTTAAATTGCCGGCCGAACCATCCTGCCACGAGTGATTGGGAACGGATGAACTGGTAAAAATCCAAAGCCAGGCGTTTTACCGTGATATTTCTATGGCGGGGCGGCGTTGTCATTAAGTCCTATATTTTCAACCCTATGTGTCTGTTTCGTAATGCCATCGGAGATGGTAAAGCCGAAGTATCTCTGATAAACAAGTCATCTGATGTTAAATCACTTTGAAGTAGACCTTCTGAACTCGATCGAATACGCCTTTCCAGGTAAAGGCGGCCAGCTCATTCGCAATAAGGGAAAGGTCGATCCGGGGACGCTTGATGGCTCTTGCCATCTGGATTCTAAGGGCCTGCGCTATATTCTGTTCAAAAGCAGCCAAATCCTCGGGATAGGGTTGGTCCATTTTCCGCAAACGCGGTGTCCGGACCAGGGTGATATAATCGGCTTTGACATTGCCCACAACTTCCATAACGCCAGGCAGGTCTGTGGCTACCACTCGACAACCGCTGGCAAGAGCCTCAAGCACGACCAGCGGCAGTCCCTCGAATAAGGACGGCAGGACAAAAATATGGGCCTTATTAAAAATGGTGGCCAGACGAGCCTGCGGTATCTGGCCGTGCACCACCACCCGTTCTCCAAGGTCTTGGGCCAGGCGCATGCATTCATCCTTTTCTTTACCGCTTCCGCCTCCCACGATATGTATCCGCCATTCCGGCGTAGTAATTGTTTTCAGAGCTTTGAGCAGCCAAGGCAATCCCTTGGCGTTCAGGAGTTTGCCCGCGTAAACAAGTTGCACGGGGCGGGGTGTGGGCTTGGCGCCGGTAGTAAAAAGTGAATCATTGTAACCGGCACCGATAACAACCAATTTTTCCGGCGGCAGCCGGTAGTTCCTTACGATGTACTTCTTCTGAGCCCCAGTCAGCACCATGGCCGCATCCAGATGGCGGCACCCGCTCAATACCTTTTTATGAAGGTGGGGGCAGTTTTGGAATTGACGAAGATCTGTTCCGTGGCAGGTAGTCACCACTGGAATATCAGGGAAAAGACGCCGCACCAGGGAACTGAGCAGCCAGTTGTGATGGCTGTGGATGATATCCGGCCTGAAACGGGTCACTGTTTCTGTCAGCACACGTGCAAAAACCGTTTCGTATGTTTCGATATCCTGCGCGGAGAGATCGACAAACCGCACACTTGGGTAGGGCATAATATCCGTCATTCCGGGGATCAGGAATGAAATGTCACCCCCGTTGAAGCGAACAAAGCAGCACTTTTCCAAGGAAACACTGTGGAGTTCAACGTCGCTGTCGGGCTGAATGCCGGCGATCATAAAATTATCATGACCGCATTTGGCCGCTTCACGCATCATTGATTGCAGATAAATACCGCTGCCGGTCGAGTCCGGACGCTGACCCAGCACATGAAGAATTTTCAATTTCTGTTTTGTACCCATCGTAAAAGCTCCGAGGTTTCAATGCCAAAGAAACTGAAACAAGGACATACATCAGACCAGATTTTTGGACTCATTCGCATGCAGGTGTCTTTGCTGCCAACTTGCGGAGTATCGTGAAGTTCAAACCATATTTCGTATATCTTATTATTTTCAATAAGATACGTCAAGAATTAAGATGTACGGGGAAAAACGTATGAATCCCGCCATGAGAGGCCTTAAACTTCGGTTCATGGGAGGATTCACAGTCCCACATGCTGGTCATATTCGTCACATCACGCACAATTGAGAATCATGCTGTCGTTCGGTATGTATGGCTTATATGGCTGAACGGCCTCATCAGCCATATAACCGGGCACTACAATTCCGGAATCATACTGAGCATAGTTTGCGAATGTTCTTCCATCAATTCTGACTTTCATTCCATTTATCGGATGTTTTAAAGGGACGATTGCGTATACCTGGCCGTACTTTTCCTTTAACTTCGGATAGCCCAACACTTCCGCGCGTTTTCCGATATCTACTTCAAGATAATGTCTTGAGCCGTCAAGAATATAACCATCATATTCCTCTGCTATGCTTTCAAGCACTTCACTGAGATGTCGTTTCATGTCCGCTCTCCTCTCATAATTTTTATGATGAAGTCGTTTTTCAATTTTCTCGATCTGCTCCCTTGATTCCTTATTTATCCACCTTTGGTTGCCCACACCATGTATACAGGATCGGACAGCATCATGTTCAACCCGAAATGCTTGTCATCATAAGGACGCGGTTTTCCCCTCATTGACCATGTATGAATGTCGCTGAACATTTTGGACTGCAGGAAGTATTCCGTTACCATGCCCATGCGCTCGAACTCATGCAACTCTTTCCAGATTCTGATCGCCTTGGGCGGAAACCACCGATTCGAAAAAGAGACGACAAACAATCCGCCTGGTTTCAATACCCTGGCTACGTCGGCAAACACATCAAAGGGTTGCACAAGGTATTCCACGGATACAGTACACAAGACCGCGTCGAACTGCCCATCGTCAAAGGGCAATGAAGGATTCGAGTTCAAGTCATGAAGCACGCCGGC
>JBFZFB010000176.1:0-7088 GCA_041306605.1 Lentisphaerota bacterium
ATCTCATGGTTCGAAGGCGGCGAAGTATTCCGGAGCGGATGCTGCTGGCGGCGCGGGCATGGCAGAGTATTTTACTTCCGGCCGGGCCACGAAACACTGCCTATCTATTACAATCCGCAGATTCAGCGGATCCTGGTTAACGCCGTTCGCTGGGCGGCTCCAAGGATTATCAAGGTGGATAGTTGTCCGAATCCAAAGGCGCTGGAAAATGTTCCTCCGAAAAAGATTGATTATAGTTTCATGAAATAATGTTTAAAACCGGTAATTTGTAATTAAGAAAGGAAAATCAGTAATGAAAAAATTAAGAGTAGGCGTTATCGGGCTTGGAATAGGAAGAGCGCATATTGATGGTTACAAGAAGCATCCGTCTGCTGAAGTTGTGGCAATTGCCGACCCGGACGGGAAACGTCTTCAGGAATGCGGTGATCATTACCACGTGGCAAAGCGTTATGCCAACGGCATGGAGATGATAAAGAAGGAAAATCTGGATGTTGTCAGCGTGGCTACACCCAACAAGTTTCATAAACAATACACCATTGCCGCTCTGGAAAAAGGTTGTCATGTTCTATGCGAAAAACCCATGGCCATGAACGCGAAGGAAGCCGGGCAAATGCTGGCGGCGTCGAAAAAGGCAAAAAGGCGACTGATGATCAACTTCTCGTATAGATTTAACCAGCAGTCACAGGCCCTGAAGAAACAGGTTGAAACCGGGATACTTGGCGACATTTATTTTGGCCGTACTGTCTGGCACAGAAGGCGCGGTCTGCCGGGATTCGGCGGCTGGTTCGGTCAGAAAGCGCTGGCAGGCGGGGGCCCCCTGATAGATCTCGGCGTACACCGGCTGGACTTGGCCCTCTGGCTGATGAACTATCCCAAACCGGTATGGGTCATGGGTGGCGCTTATAATCCAATCGCGTCTCGTTTGGCGAAGGAACAGAAGAAAGCGTTTGATGTGGAAGATCTGGCGGTGGGAATGATCCGCTTTGCAAACGGCGCAACGCTGGAAGTTGAAGCCTCTTGGGCGGCCAACATCAAGGAAAATGAATTGATGGAAACACGCCTGCTGGGAACCAAGGGCGGACTCGTGCAGAGAAACATCAATGAGACATACGAATTTGAGGCGGAAATATATATGGAGGAGAAAGGGTGTCAGTTTGATAAAAAACTGCACCCCCCGGTACCGCAGGTGCAAGGCGCGATGTTTCATTTTATTGACTGTCTGTTAACCGGCAAACCACACACAGCCACGGGCGAGGAGGGTCTGATTGTCATGAAACTTCTGGACGCTATTTACGAAAGCGCCCGGAAAGGCCGGCCTGTCAAGATCTGATGTGGTGACTACTCAGGTATCAGGGTTCGGGGTTCAGGAAATCCACAAGAGGTTCCATGCCGTTGAGCATCCGGACACCCCCGCCTGAGTAGTTACGATCTGATTACCGGGAAAAACCATGCCTTAAAGCGTGAGTTTGAAGGATTTCAGCATTATCGAGCTGACCCGGCGGCCGGGATTAATCCGTTGATAAAAGTTCGCTAACCTGCATATTGCGACCTTTACTTTTCGACCGGAATAATACAATCTTTTTGCTGTTAATCGGATAGATATTCAATGGAAACATTTTTAATAGTTTTAACTATATTCATGGGATTGGCTGTTGGTTGGTCCATCGGCGCCAATGATGCGGCTAATTCTTTGGGACCAGCCGTAGGTTCACGTGTTTTGACCCTGCGTCAGGCTATTATTTTGATTTCCATATTCGGATTTCTCGGCGCTTTTCTGCAGGGCTCTTACGTGATCAACACCATCGGCAAAGGCATTGTACCAGTGCATCTGCTGGAAAAAAACACTGCTATCTATGTATCAATGGTTTCTGCTTTTGCCGCCGCCGCGTGGGTGATCCTTGCAACTTTCTGGAAGATGCCCATATCAACCTCCCACTCCATTGTCGGCGCTGTTGCCGGAGCCGGGCTGGCCATACACGCGCCGGTATGCTGGAGTAAGCTCATTGATATCTTTATTTGCTGGATTTGCACACCCCTCGGAGCCGCGTTTTTCGGGTCTCTCCTGTACATATTTTTCAGAAAAGTGCTTCCGCTTATCATTCCCCAGCGTTATTTTAAACCCGTCATATCCTCGCTCATAATCGCAAGCGGCTGTTATGTGGCTTATTCGTGGGGCGCCAATGACGTTGCCAATGCTGTTGGCGTAATTGCGGGAACAGGGATCATTGAAGTAAAAACAAGCCTCATTCTGGGCGGCATTGCCATTCTCATCGGGATTTTAACCTGGGGCTACAAGGTTATTGAAACCATCGGTTCCGGCATAACCAATCTTCTGCCGATCATGGCCTTCTCGGCACAGTTAGCCAGCGCCATCAATGTGCATGTTTACACACTGTGCGGCATACCGGTTTCAACCAGCCACTCCATCGTGGGCGCGATATTCGGCGTGGGACTGGTGCGGGGAATAAAGGTGGTTAATTTACGCATCATGCGGGAGATTGTCACCTGCTGGCTGTTGACCCCTTTGATCTCGGGAATAATTAGTTTCGTTGCGTTGAAAATAGTCATGTTTTTTACTAAATAATGGAGGTTGATTAATAATGAGAGAAATAAGAAATATTCTGGGCTGGCTGGGAATGGCTGAAGAACAATCGTTCATGGAGGACGCGCAAAAACATGTGGAGGAAACCCACAAATGCGTCTTGTTTTTTGCCGATGCTGTTAGAGCTTTTACAGTTGGAAATCTAAGCTTGAAAACTACAGCCATAGAAAACGTGCGGCAAAGCGAGCATAAGGCCGACATCCTTAGATCAAAAATGATCGAAAAACTCTCCGGCGGCATTCTAATGCCTCCGGACCGTGAAGACCTTATGCTCTTCATCAAAACTCTGGACCAAATAGCTGACTGGACCAACGGCGCGGCGCGCATATTGGGCTTTATAGAAGAAAAATTGCCCGAAAATATACTGAAGAACATCTCAACAGGCACAGATATGATCGTCGAATCAGTATCCAAACTGAAAGATGCCATTCAGGCTCTGATAAAGAACGATCTAAAGAAAGCCCTTGCTGATTGCATGGAAGTAGACCGCATTGAGCATGATGCGGATGACCAGAAAAAGACTCTCATCGAATCCATTATTCACGCAAAGCTTGAACCAACCAGTCTTTTACTGAGCTATCAGCTGGCTGAATATCTTGAGAGCGTTACGGATAAAATCGAGGATGCCGCAGATTTCGTGAAAGTGGTAGCCATCAAGTCAAAATAATTTGACCGGAAAAATATCCTTTAATCCGGATATTGCATGAGTACGGTGCAATATCCGCCAGCAGGGCCGATCTTTCGGCGTAAAGCGCTGAAAATCGGGATTAACCCCGAGGCTGCGTTTTGCCTGCAAAGTGCGGCGCTCGGCCTTGAGCACCAGATCCTTGACCGACTCGCGGCGCTTAAGGTGCATATTGCATGATTTGCACGCAACTCATGCAATATGCAGGTTAAAGATTCTGTCCGTCGAAGAAGAAACTTCCGTTACATATTATATTGTTCAGGTAAAATAAAGTCATAGATGGAAACCCGCCGGACGGCTGCCATTCTCTTAAAATGATCAACCGGTTTCCTGCGTGTTCATTCAAAAAAGGTATGATATTTTGATCCGCGAAAATATATCTTTCACCCGGCATGGAAACAAAATGGATAATGTCTTTCTGGTCAAGCAAGCCCAAAACCGGTTGGGACACTTTGAACGCTATATCGTCCCCCCTGTCTGTTGCCAGTCCGACAGGAATTTTTTCACGGACAGCTTCCGCCGCCTGGCTCGCGATTACGATATCTTTTTCTGTTTTCCAATAAAAAGAAACTGCCGTTTGATACACACCGCCGATAATAAAAAGTGATGCCACAATCAGCATGGTCATAGCACGGCATATGTCGTTACGGACAACACCGGCAAAACCTGTCGCCGACAGCCACACGGTAATCAGGATGGCTGTCAGAGATAATGACAGGCCAACTGTCGATAAACCGGGCCGGCAGAAAACGGTAATTGCTGCGACAACCGGCAATATCACCAGCAAAATACCGGAAAGCCAGCGCGTAGGCCGTGTTACCGGTTCTGACGAATCAATGATCTTTGAAACATAGTAAGCAACTGGAAGCACCATGAAAGGTACAATCGGCAAAATGTAATGAATACGTTTGTTTCCCGGCAGGCTGAACAAAATCAAACCTATGATGGAAATGGCGAGTGGTATCATTTGGCGCGCGGCATTATCTCTCCGGACCCTGCCAAAAGACCACGCGAAAGCGGACGGTATCAGCAAACTCCAGGGAAGCAGGCTGTATGGAAGCCGTATCAAATAAAACAGCAGTGAACGCTGATGTTTGGGCCCTGTTCCACCTGTCTGAAAATGCATGAATCCTGACCAGAATCCACTGCCGGCAGTGATTACAGCATACCACGCGCAAACAGCGGCAACAGTAATAAGCATCATAACAGCCACAGGCAGTACATAAGGCCATTTCTCTTTCCGGCAGAACCATGGAGTCAACATGATAAGCAGACCCATTGCCACCGGAACAAAACCCTTGCACATGAAAGCCATAGCCACCAGAAGACAGCCCAGTTCCACCTGCAACCAGCGAAGCAATGGCGCCTTCTGCTCCGATGCCAGATAACTGAAATATCCGGCGTAAACCAGAAACACGGTCATTAACATATCCATTCTTGCCATCACTGCCCATTGTGCATAAAGAGCTGTTCCAAGAAGAACGAGCGCGGCTATGAAGCCAGCCTGACGGTCGTACAGTCGTTTCCCGAAAAGGAACACGCCTATCGCGCTGAAAATAGCGGCAAGCGCCGATGGCAATCTGGCGCCGAATTCCCCGGTCCGCCCCGTGACAATATAAAAACCAGCGGCAATCCAATGATACAAAGGCGGTTTGTCCACATAAACATTTCCCGCCAGATGCGGAACCATGAAGTCTCCGGTCCGAACCATTTCTTTCGCGATTTGCGCGTGCCGCGCTTCGTGACTGGCCCATCTATTAGATTGCCCCAGAGCAGGCAGATAACAAATAGCGCCAACCAGAAGAATAATGGCAGCAAGCGCACTGTCTCTCATGCGCAGTACACGCAACAGAAAACACTTCTCCGGCTTTAAATTATCAACCTCTGAATTAACGTTCACCCCGCCCTCTTATAAATGCGGCTCTGTCAGCTTTCATTTGTCAGTATGAGCCAAAAAATATTGGCGCCAATATACATATAGTCATAAAATATAACAATGTGCTATTACGATCCGGCATAAAAAATCTTGCGGGACAGCCATCATTTCTGCGAAAATAAATAACTATGAAAGATTTGGGATTAACACTGCTTATAATAGGAAGCATCATCATTCTCTCCGGACTTGTCCTTTTGTTTGCCGGCAAAATTCCATGGCTCGGCAATCTGCCGGGTGATATTCATTACCGCGGCAAAAACATGTCTTTCCATTTTCCGGTTGTCACATGTATTGCAATTAGCATTATTTTAACACTCGCGTTGAACTTCTTTTTCCGCTTTTTCAGAAAATAATAAGGAAAGAAAAAATATGCTTGAGATTTCGCAAGTTACAAAACCTGCTGACATCAATCTGATATCTGTTCTGGCGCGCGAAATATGGACCCGGCACTACGTTCCAATCGTAGGCAAAGAACAAGTTGACTACATGCTTGATAAGTTCCAGAGCGTGCCGGCAATTGCCGCGCAACTTGCAAGCGGTTATGAGTATTATATTCTTAAAGATGGCAACCGGTTGGTCGGTTATTTTACCATCGTTCCAAATCAAAATGAATCCAGCGCCTTGCTCAGCAAAATATACATAAAACACGATTGCCGCGGTCATGGATTCGGAAAAATGATCATCCGTTATCTGGAAAAATACTGCTCAGATAAAGGCATAAAAAAATTATGGCTCACTGTGAACCGGAACAACACCAGCTCAATTGCCTTTTACAAACACACCGGCTTTACCGATGAGGGACCCGTAATTCAGGATATCGGCAGAGGATTTGTAATGGACGATTACAAAATGTCAAAAACAATAAATCCTGAATCCGGATGCTAACCCCTGCTCCCTGCGGCTCACGCATGATTTCTCAATTTGAGTTCCATCGGATGCGGATCAAGATAGTATTGATCATTCAGATAACCAATATTATGTTTATGCACATAGTGCTTGATCATCGTCACTGGAACAATAAGAGGTATCAACCCCTTTCTGAAATCACCTATAACAGAAGCCAATTCGTGGCGGTCATCCTCATCCATATATTCGCGAAAAAATCCAGACATATGCTGAAGAATATTAGCATGCCGTCCGGTTGTAACAATTTTCTTCATGGCTTCCATGAGTTTTGCCTCATACAAAGGAACATGCGCGGCCGCCAGCCGCGGTTTCAACCGTGCCAGTCCGCGCCCTAATTCCCTCATAATTGCTTCACTATGAGCTTGTATAAGATATTTGTTTCGCGCGTGAAATACCATAAGCGCCGGAAGCAATGGCCTCTCTTTCACAGCCTGCCTGAAACGCCATAACGTAAAGACCCGTTCAATAAAATTCTCCCTCAAATCCGGATCCCGCATACGCCCTTCATCTTCACACGGAAGAACAGGAAATTTCTCCATGAACACCCTGCCGAATAATCCGGGTGCATTGCCGACAGCTCCGCCTGCCTTGTTGAACACTTTGACTTTTTCCATGCCGCTGCTCGGCGACTTTGCCTTGAATATGAAACCACAAAGATTTTCCTTCGCAAGCTCATCAACCCGTCTGGATGCCCACGCAAGCAACTGGTCCGTGTGATCCACTCGTGTCCTCGTTGTCAGCAGACGCGGCGCTGCAGGATCACCCTCCAGATGCATCGCCTCCCTCGGAACGCCAAGCCCGCACTCGACCTCGGGACACACCCCCACAAAATCAAAAAAACGGCCCAGCGTATCAGTTATGAAATGATCATGCTTATGCTGGCCATCATACCTGACATTCTCACCCAACAGACATTTGCTAACACCTATGCGTATCTTATCCATGTTCTGCCTTTTTTA
>JBFZFB010000177.1:0-15644 GCA_041306605.1 Lentisphaerota bacterium
TCTCATCCCTCAATTCCTTCTTCAGCGAGGGGTCGTTGAGGACAAGTTGATGGGCTTCACACACGGCGGCTAACTTCGACTCCATTTCCTCCTCTCCCTTCGTCGCCAGAACAATCAGGTCCTCCGATCTCGTCGCGGTGGCATCCTCAAGATGATCTAATTCATCCTCAATGTTCTGCGTATCAATTGACACAGGGAGATCCAGCTTCTTCAGCGCATCGCGGTATAGAAAGGCTTTCCCTTCTGCCAGACCCGGCGAAATCACTTTGCCCGTGATAAACAGCGTTGTTTCTTTATCAGTCATAAACTTTTACGTCAGATGCTATTCCTCAAAATGCTGTCGAACTTTTGCTGCAATCTGACGGCCCGTCTTATTGTCAACTGTCTCAACACCTGCAACTTTGTCCGTAACCGTACAGCAAAATGGTCTTTTCGAAGACCCGGACGGAGAAGGATTCTCTTCACACCTTCTTTACTTTCGCAGTGCAACGGAGATCCGGACAAAGCCTCTAGACCAACATAGCCTTGGCGACGTTGGTTGGCTTTGGAGGACTTAACTTCTTTTCTTCTTACTTCTCTTTTGGATATTGGATATTCAATTCTCTTTAATCATGCCCGTCTTTTCATTCAATTTTTGACACTGCCCGACCTTACCGGGATTATTTCTTTTACGAACCGCTCAATTTATTTCCCGATCATGTCTTTGGCCCTGCTGACTGCCCCCTTCGCTGCATTCCGCGCTTTTTCCACCATCTGCCTTGCGGATCCTTTTGCACGTCGAACACTCTTTTCACCAGCCTGATTGATACGACCAACAGCCTGGTCCGTCTGGCCCCTATTGCGCAATTTATCATTATTGGCAATCGCACCAGCGGCTTCTTCAATACGACCCTTCACTACTTTTGCTAAACCCTTCATAATACCTCCTTTTTTACAGACATTTAGTTTACCATTTCAGAATTCCATACGTAGAGCCGTGCCCAATGTCATGGTATCCGTATCAATATTCCTGTGTTCATCGTTTAGATTAGTCGTACCAACAAACCTGTAGTTGACGTTCAGATCCAGGTAGAACTGCGGAATGATTTCCAGATCGAGGCCCGCCCGCAGAGCATAGAAAGGGTCATCTGCAAAATCACTGTCCGCATAGAAAATACCTGCGCCTATTGCACCGTAAATCGTCGACCCGACAACCAGATAGGCCTCAGGTGCGTATACTGTTTTATCTATGCCTAGAAATCCCGACGAATACATTTCGAGATCAGCCTCTACCTTAATCAGGTCGGCAAGTTTGTGCTGATATGTCGCCAGCCACGAGATACCGTTTTCATCAAAATTGCTAATGTCAATATTGTCCAGTGTTCTCCAGTAATTGACACCAACACCAATTCGATCATTCGATTCGGCGCGAACACCTTGTGCCGCAACGAGCAGACCGACCAGCACAACCCACAACATCCATCCTTTGTTCATAAGTTTCATGAAACCTGCCTTTCACTGTTATTTATTGAATGCAGGATACGCGATAAACAAGTTGTACGCTATGGGGTGTAACCCTACTGCGATGACGACGTCATGGTTCTTCGCCACTTTGAATAGATAAGCCCCTATCGACGGATCAGATGATCTATTTTGGCAACGATAGAGGGGTCAGGAATCCAGACACTAAATAAGAAATGTTTCATGCTGGCCATGTTAAAAATGCCTGCACGGGAATTCAAATAAAACAAACCTGCTTTGCTCTGTTTTTCCCTCCACCCTCCCCTCCACTGTCGTAATTTATCAACAGAAGATTTAAGAAATCCTTGTAAATGCTGGATTTTTTCAAGAGCTACTTTAACTCGCCACCGTGATGATTCCATCACGTGACATTATGGTACTCCGCATCCATAGCAACAATTGAAATGATGTTCGTATCGGCCTTAATTCAACACCACCTATAAAATTGGTATGATCGCATATCACCGCGTCTGACCCGTCAACCTTGTCGCATTATTTGTCGATTGTCGAAATGCGCCCTCTTGGTCCCCAACCACATTCACCACGTCAACTACTTTGTGCAATGTGAATACGTCACCCATAGCTCCGCTGTGAACACCACGACTGGATTAACTTGCTTTACTATATACACTTGCTTCGAGTTCGGGATAACTCTCGTATATATGTTCAAAAACAGCCGAACATTTCTGCTGATAGAGTTCACGTGTGTAAGCACGCGGCAAACCGGTATCCAGCATATCCTCAATTGCCAGTTTCAATTGTGAACGTGCCGTAGATTTCTGCCTCCAGTTCAAGACAAGTAATTGCTTTAATTTTGCTAGCAATGCGTGTGTGATTTTCTTTAGCTCTGTGCGTTCCTCAGTAGTCAACTCCGGCGCAGGGCGCAAAAGAATGTCGAAGATGACCAGTTCTTCTTCCGTCATCTGCTCCCGAATATGCCGTTGCTGTTCGTCGTTTAAACTGCGGCTGAACTTCAGCAATTCCTCGAACAGTTCCTCTATGTTCCGGCTGCCGGTGTTGTATGACTCAATCAGTTCCTCGAACTTCACCGCGAAGTCGGCGCGCGTCTTGTTCAGGCGAATCAACCGTTCCAGTTGGGCGCGGATAGCGGCCTTTAGGACTTCCAAATCGGTGTTCCTCGTCTTCGAGAGCTTGAATCGCTTGGCCAGAGCTTCAAAGTCGATCCTGGACAGATCCATGACCGGCGCCGGTTTCGCGGGCATGTCCACGCCGGTGATGGAGGCATCGAGAACTTCCCGCACTTGAGCCATGACTGCACTTATGTCCACCGGGTTCGGATTGAGCTTTGCCCATATCGCGTCGGCAATTGCGACAAGCGCGGCCACCCGCCCGGCAAACTCCAGCGCAGCGGGATCGGGCTTAACCGCACCGTAGAGCGTTGTCACAAGCCGTTCGTGGCCGAAGAACTCACGACGCAGCGGGTCGGGGGAAATCAGGGCATTTACCGCCTCGTCAATGCGCTGCAATCGATCCATGCTCCCGGCAGACATCTTCTCGATTATGGACAGGTCCACGCCGTGCCCGGCACAAAAGGCTGTAACTGCTTTTACGGCCACACGTAGATCGGTCACCAGTTTCTGCTTGTCCCTGACCGGATTCTTGCCGCCCTTGCCCGCACCATAGATCGCCAGCGCCTTTTCCAGCGACGCAAAGACGTTCGCGTAATCCACGATCATGCCACTGTGCTTGCCGGGGAAAACCCGGTTCGCGCGCGCGATGGTCTGCATCAGCGTGTGGTTCCGCATCGGCTTGTCGAGGTAGACAGTCGAGCAGCTTGGCGCGTCAAAGCCCGTCAACCACATGGCGCACAGGAACACGATTCGCAGCGGGTCGTCCGAATCCTTGAATTTCTCGTCGAGCGGCGGCTGGGACTCGTTCATCCGCTTGCGGTGAGGCACTATGTCGAGGCCGTGCGCTTGCATCTGCTGAATCTCGTTTTGGCCCGGCGAGACGATCAACGCCATGTCCGTGGTCTTGAGCACGTCCAGACGTTTGGACAACTCCGCTACGCGCTCTTGATTATCGGCTGATTCGCGCTCATCCTTCGGCAGATAGCCCAGCCGCGCCAGCTCTTTCTCCACCCGCTCGCGCTCCGCCGCCCAATGCTTCCTCACCTTGTCGTGCATCTTGAGCGCGGTGGCCTTGTCGATGGACACCACCATCGCCTTCCCGATAAAGCCGCGTCCGAGGAAATGCCGCACGATGTCCCGGGCCACCGTCTCCAGCCGGTCGTCGCGGGTCAGGATGTGGTACTGCTTGCTCAGCTCACGCTCGATCTTCGCTTCCTGTTCCGGATCGAGCTCCGCCGCCTCGATGAGGTTGTAGATATCCTCGTTCAGATCCGGATTGATCAGTTGAAGCTCAGGCGTGCGGTTCTCGTAAAAGAGCGGCACGGTAGCGCCGTCCTCGACGGATTGCTGGAAGTCGTAGATGGAGACATAATCGCCGAAAACATCCTTTGTCCGTTCCTCGCCGGCAATCAGCGGCGTACCAGTGAAGGCCATGAACATCGCTTTAGGCAATGCCGCGCGCATGTTCAACGCCAGCGTGTCGTACTGACTGCGATGCGCCTCGTCCGTAAGCACGATCACATCGGGCCGGTCGCAGAGCAGTTCCGGCGTCTGGAACTTATGGATCAACGTGAAAACATAGCGATGATTCCCGCGCAGTAACTCTCGCAGGTGCGCACCGCTGGAAGCGTGGCACTCGTCACCCTCGGACTGACTCACCGCGCCGGTGGCTTTGAATGTCTTTGCAATCTGGTCGTCCAATTCCACGCGGTCGGTAACTATCACAAATGTCCAGTTACCTGTCATCTTACGCAAAACTTTCTGTGCAAAGAACACCATCGAGAAACTCTTGCCACTGCCCTGCGTCTGCCAGAACACGCCGCCGCGGCCGTGGCCCAGCTTACGTGCGGCCAGCATCGAGGCGATGGTGTTATTGACGCCGAGAAACTGGTGATTCTGTCCGATGATTTTCACCAGCCCGGCCTTGTGTTCGGAAAAGAGAGTAAAATTCTCCACCAGATCGAGGAGACGCGTCCGGTCGCACGTCCCGCGCAGCATCATCTCCAGCGACACCCGGCGCGGCTCATCCTCGCGCTCAATGCGCTTCCACTCGAAGAACCGCCCCCAGTCGGCGGTGAGTGAACCGACGTGGCTGTCCGTGCCGTTCGAGGCAATCAAAAGCGCGTTGTACCAGAACAGAGAAGGGATCTGCTGTTTGTAGTGGGTCAGGTTCTCATCAAACGCCACACGCGCAGGAACGCCCGGCTTCTTCAACTCGATGACCACCAGCGGCAGGCCGTTGACGAAGCCGACCAAATCCGGTCGGCAGGTATAGAGCGCGCCCGTGACGCTGAACTGGCTGACAAGCAGGAAATCATTCACGGCGGGATTTTCCCAGTCAATGACGCGAACTCTCTCAAACCGCTGACCTCCGCTGTCACGCCGCGAACCATCGCCGCCGCGATCCTCACCCCGTCCCTCTCCCACTGGGAGAGGGTGACGCGAAGCGGCGGGTGAGTGTGGGGCTTCCGGCTGCGCAATCGAAACGCGAATCCCGTCCTTGATGAGAGAGTAAATCTCCCGATTAGCCGCCGGAAGCCCCATAGCCGAACGGTCACGGATCAACTCATCCACGGCGGTGGTGATCGCCTCCGGCGGAAGCAAAGGATTCAACCGCTCCAACGCCGCACGCAAGCGGGACACCATCACCACTTCGCCCTTCGTCTCTCGACCAAGCAATCCAGCGTCAGGATATTCACCGGCGATGCCGGTATTGGGCTGTGGCATTGCCACGGCCCATCCAAGTTCCGCAAACAACCCTATGGCGGGCTGTTCGACAAGAAGATCTTCTGTGTAATCGTGAGTCATAAATCAGAAAACTCCATTTGTTTATCGTGTGGAATCGGAAACACCCCCACAATAACCCAGGGATTTAGAGAAAAGCCATGAAACTGCCGTATTGTTCCAAGAAAAAGATGCAAGTCGCGGCGGGTAAATTCATCAATATACTTCTGGCGGACTTTCTTTAAAGCCGTCTGTTCGTCGCTTTTTGCAGCCTTCAAGCTGTTCCAGTAGAGTTGTCCTGCTTCCCAGTCCATAATCTGCATTGTGCTTTCTGTACCATCAGCATCAATAAAACGATACGAAAAATTGTAGGGCAATTTCTGCATCACCATAAACGTTTGTCGCCATTGTTCATCCTGAAATAACTCACCTTGCGCCGCTTCGTTACGCATTGCCGCAACTTTTGCAGCATCCCAATCGCGTTCACACTCCTCCCATATAAAATCAAGTATCTTTGCCGGCTTAAGCACTGCCAGCGACAATGTGTTGTCCTTGGCTCCTTTGAGTAACGGCTGTAAACGGTCATAAACCTTTGCCTTATCCAACACTAACTTCCGGCGCTCCCGCCAGTTATCCGCAGTACCTATGTGGCTGATTTTACGAATGGCTTTTGCATCTGTAGGACTATATGTCTCCGGGCGATGGTCTGAACTCGCTTTAGCTATATCCAGTTCAATCCAGTCAAATTTTGAATATTGCTCCTTTTCATCCAGCCGCCGGAACGGTACAGGATAAAGCCGTACCCATGAACCATCATCTCGGATTCCTGCGGTGCAAACTGTTTCGCCATATTTACGAGAGAGAGTAGGATATGTTTTTACTGTAACTAGAATGCGTTGGCGCATGCTTCCTCCAGATGCTGGATGTCACACCGGTTACTCAAACGCTTCTGTACAGCTTTTGCCACGCAATGGCGATGGCATTGCTCCGGATGCAGTTCATAGCAGGTCAATGCCACCCTTTGGCGGTCATTTACAATCCAAGAGGCGATACTGTTTAGAACGGATTCCTGTCGCGGTAGATCATTTTGCTCATAATCCGCGAACAACGCATCATAATCAGCCTGTGTATTCAATTCTCGCCGCTTATCCGAAGCAATACCCAGTTCCGGTAAATGTTCGTAACAAATTCCTATGCTTTCACACGTCTTGCTCAATGTGCCTTTTGAGAACCCATACTTCCGGCTCAACGGATTACGGCGCACATCACACAACAAAGATACTCCTGCCTGCAACAACTGGTTCATATAACCTTCGAGCGATTTGCCTTCATAGCCGATGGTCAACAATCCGGACGCCGACGGCGCAGAGCGGGATTGTTCAATATACTTGCGGGCTTCGCCATCAGAAAGCACCTTGTCAACAATATCGCTTCGTGTTGTATAATACGGATATCGCCGATACACCTCAGCGATCAGTGCGTTCCCGCGCAGGCGATTATAGCGCTGGCTGAACGACAGTATTTTTGCGGCGGAATACGGCTTCTGCCTTGCGGCTTGACGGCCGCTATCTGTCAACCGCCAATGCTGTTCATCGTCAGCCAGAAATCCGCCAACAATCAGACGCCGTTTATCCGCGTAAGACGTAAAGGAAAAACAGCCATATCGATAAGGGACAAACTCATAGCTCGGTTCTTTTTCAAACTCGCGTGTGAATAAAAAAAGGAGCTTCTGGAAATCCGTGTGGCCAACCGGCTTCCCAAGCGAATCCAGCAGATTCAACAATAATCTTTGACGCTCAAACAACATACCTGAAACTAGCATTTATTGGACTTGCCCTGCAATCCCGATCTTGAGTTTTTTGTGAACAATCGGGTCATCGGTGTTGATGTGGGGCAAGATACTAAACAACTTTTTTCCATTCGATGATAAGCTCGGCCCAAGGCACCTGGGCTGCGCGGCGCAATTTGTCGCGTTTACTATAGCTAACAGGCCTTGTCGCTACACCGTCCTTCTTGCCTTTCGCGTGAGCTAAATCTGCCTTTACGCGTGTCTTGTGGACATCCTTAAGCCAATTAATTCCTTTCGGCAAAACCTTGGCGATGGCTGGATTCATTAGCCAACTACCCCAATCAGGAGTGTATTGCTTCGCTGATATGGCCTTCGTGTAGGCGGTTGCGGTCTTTGGATGCGATTTCGAGAACGCTTTAACGAGCACTTCATTGAATGTATCTAGCATTAATACCCAACCCGACGGATCACCGACAGCAAACTGTTGGAGGCGAAGGCAACGCCGCTCTGCGTCCCGCCAATCTTTGTCAAGTGTGGTCTTCCACGGCAGCTTGACGCCGATGTGCTGCTCTTGAGTGAAGAACCGTTCTAGGACGCCGAGCTTCCTTGGACCTTTCGCTCGCAGGCCAAGAGCCTTTAAAAGCAACTTCACCGACGGGTTGACCTTGGCAGAGGGTGTCCACGTATTTTTGGTCCAAGGCCATAAATCAATCATCAAGGTCACGCAAAACCGGGCAAGGTCGGCATCTTCTGACTCGGTTTCGGCTTCGATCAGCGTTCTCCCGTCAGCGCTTTTGAATGGTGCGCCTGCGCTGTTGCCGAAGAGGCGGTGAATCAAGAGACCCTTCGCAAGCGGGTGTGACTGTTTACCGATCAGCTTCAACGCATCAGCCGGTCCTGACCTGCGCCCGCGGAATGTCGCTGCGCCGACCTTCAGAAGCAGGCCCTTCTCCTCCGAGCGGCGTTCAGCCGTTTGAATGACTCTGCGATACTGACCCGCGCCCTTGACCGGTTCACAGACATCCATCGCCTCGATGTAGTTGGCGGCACTCGCGTCATAGGTCGGGTCACGCTGAAGGGCTGCGAGCAAGGCGTCAGCAGCCTGTTTGTCTTGCGGGAATTTGCGGAGATATGAGGCCAGCACCCATGAAAGGTCAGAGCGTTGATACAGCAACGGAGCGATGCGTTTCAGAATAGCCGGTTTGGGCCGCATCCGAAACAGGGAAAACTTGAACTTGGTTGCGTCAGCGATTGTCCAGCGTCCGTCTTTCTTGCGAAGGCTGCGACGAAAGATTCTTTCAAGGCGTCGCTGGCTTGCTGCCGTCACGCGCGATGTAGATCCAAGGGCGGCCACGTGGCTCGGGATGTTCTTCCGTAGCTCCTCCAGCTTAGCAACTCGCCGGCATTCAATCTTCTGCGCTTGGGGGACGAGACCGAGTTCCTTCGACGCGATGTCCAGTTTGACAAGTGCCCGCCGAACCGGAACTTCATCCTTCGCCATCATTTTGATGTCGTCCACGTAGCGGAGATAGATGATTTCCTTAAAGCGAAGTGCGTCGAACGAGAAAAGGAAACATTCGGCGAGGAATGCAGACGGCTCTGGGCCTTGGGGAATGCCGTGGTGCATACATGAACCTCTGTGGTTCTCTGTCCATTTCTCCAAGCAGCGGAGCAGCAAATCGAGGACTTCCGGCTTCTTGACGCGCTGCTCCAGCACGTCCCGTAGCAGCTTGTGGTCTATGAGTTCGTAGAACGAGACCAAGTCGAAGTCGGCCACATAGTCGTTGCCGGCGTTGAAAGCCTTGGCGACGGCACGGGCGAATGCGCGATAGGAGTGCTTCCAACCCCGGTAAAAGAACAGGCTGTTCTTGCTGTTCACCAACCCTCCGAAGCACCGCTTGCCGGCGTGCTTGTCCTGTTCAGGTTTGAACGCCACCGCAATTACGTTGGCGATCGCCTGATAAACGATTTGGTCCTGCAAGGTCAGCAGGCGAAGCGGGCGCAAGATGCCGCTTTTCTTAGGCTGGAAAACAACGGTTGCAGGTGATGGCAGGTAGCGCCCCGATTTGATGTCGTTGATGAGGTCTTGGAGATTCTCCCGCAGGCCAAGCTGATACGACGGGTAGAGGTGCCGAAAGAGGTTCTTGTATTCCTTGTTCTGTCCGCGCACAACCCGAGTGAAGGCGAGTTCGAAATTCGCCATCGAAATAAAGTTGTGCGGGAAGGCCATGATTTACTCCTCCTTATCTTTCATGCGGATCGACTGCAATGGGCGATGAGTATTCATGGAGTCGAAGCCCGTTCAATCAAACCACTTCCAGCATAGCGGAATTGCCGAGGGCCGAGTTTGTTCAAAAAGGACACCAGCCCCGGACCGTAAAGCCGTGATTTTGAGCCATTAAATGCGAAGCTCCCCCACAGTTCACTGGTCTCATTGTAAGCAGCGATCAATTCATCAATCTGCTGGGGTGTGAGTCCATCGAAGCTAGGCAGCACCTTGCCAAGCGTGTTGCCGCTATCCCAACTCGGGCATTTCCGCAACGCTTGAACATAGGCACTGAACATTCTGTCGTTCTTGATGAGTATTTTCACGATGTCCTCCGCCGCCGTGAGCCAAGAACTGGAGAGGGCCTGGAACTTCGCGATGAAACCATACGGGTCTTTTCCGAGTCTCACAGCGATGAACGGAACGCCGCGTGCGAAAGCAAAGCCGACCTCTTGGTCCGTCCAGTCGCTATCGTGAAAATCAGCCGTCATCAGCGCAACGAACCCGTCCATGCTGGCCAGTGCGTTCTCAATTTCATCCTGCCAAGCCTTCGTCGGGTGGATGTCTTCGTGCGCTACGAAGCAGGATACTCCGAACAGGCCAAGCCGGTCCTTCAGGTCAGCCGTTTCCTTCTTCACTTCGGACTTGTGGCTGAGGAAGACGCGAAAGCCTCCGTCACCCCAAATTCGCCTTGTCGCATCTGGTGGAACAACCCGCTTTCCCGCTAGCAGCAGGCCCGAATTCTTTCGCCACTGGTGATCTTCTCCGACTTCCATCTCCAAGAAAACTTCCTCAATGAACTCGTTTTGGATGTTGTGAACCTTGTTCAGGTCTTCTTTGACCTGAGTTTGAATCTCATTCTTCTGCTTTACCGAACTCAAGAAAAGCGGATCGGGAAGGACAAGGTAGAGAGCGTGGCCGTATGTGCCACCATTCCAATTATCACGACTCCACTCCTCGTGAACGCGAGACGTGGCGTTGACGATCAGCTCTTGGAGGGGGCGCTTTCCCTCTTGAGCGTAGAGCTTCGAGAGAGCCGCGAGGTAGCGGTCGATATTCTTTGGAAGCTCGAAATTACTCGCTGCTTTGCTCATGCACGAGCCTCCTCGGTCTTCAGTTTCACCTGCCCCGACAGCAGACGCGGCAGCAGCAGGTCGCGCGTCCGGCGGAGGTTGACGGTTTTCTTGAGGAGTGTCGTTAGCAGCGAGCGAATCTCGCTCACTCGCCGCTCAAACTCCTCAACCAGTTTTTGAGGCGGCAAGACGAACTGGTATTCGGCAATCACCCCGGCGCTGGCACTTTTGCGCGTCGTGCCGGTCGAAGCGCCGGTGATGAAGGCGTAATATTCGGCGGACTCCATGAGGTAGAACAGGAAGTAGGGACTCAGGCGGCTGTCCTTCGGCGCAACGCGGATGAGGTAAGACGCGAACACCGCGTCAACTTCTTGCTCAACGATTCCAACCTTGCCGGGGTCTGCCATGCGAATCACCAGCACGTCGCCAACTCTCAGCCGATACGCTTCATGGTCCTCCGGCGAAATCGGGCAATAGGGCACTTCCGACCAATCAATGAAGCTGGTCTTGTTGATGTCCATTCCGCGCAGATATTTTGGCCCGACTGGTTCAACGTTCGTGGACTCGGTGTAGCCGTATTTCGTGGTGACAAAGTCGGCGAGCTTTCGGACCTCCCAGCCGTGGGGGATGTCGCCGAGGGGGGATGCAACGAGCTTGGCTCGACCCTCATTCCCGCCCCTTCTCCCACTGGGAGAAGGGTGGCCGGCAGGCCGGGTTGAGGGTTCACTTCCGGGATACCGGAAGTGAATAAACCACTCGCGGTATAGGGCGCGGGCCATTGTCTCCAGAATCTTGATGCGCCGCTGACTGTTCTCAATCAGCTCGTCGTAGGCCGACAAGATGCCCGCGATCCGCCGTTGCACCGGCAGCGGGGGGACGCTGACTTCAATTTCAGAGAACGCCGTCTTGTTGATGATTGGCGTCGCTGCACCCCCCGCGTTCGACTTCAACTCGTCGCGGAGCGTCGTCATCAGGTGATAGACAAAGAACGGGTCGTGCTCGTTCTCATTCACGACGACGGAGTTGATTTGCTGGTTGGTGAATGAAGGGCGGCCTGTCATGCACACCTTCCCAATCGTCGCACCAATGCAGACCACGCACACGGCGCGCTCTGGGAGCATGAGGCGGTGCTGATAGTCGCGGCCTTCGGAAGAAAGAAACCGGCCTGGTTCGATGTAACGGGCGAAGCCGTCGATGTCCGTCGGCGTGAGAAACGGGTGAAGTTCTCCGAAGAGTTCAGGCTGCGAGATTGGCGGCGTCTTGCCAGTCACGACGCGGCCCAAGTCACCGATGCGAACTGTGCGGAGTTCAGCCATCGTCACGCCTCCAGAATTTCCGCCATATTCGGTGCGCTACACCGAACCCTTACCTCGATCCTCTCCCAGCGGGAGAGGAAGGGGCCGGCGATGGTTTGGGCGTTGAGAGTTTCGAGTTTCATAACGCTCCTTCGTCAGTGGATTGGGTCAGGCCATCTGGTTTCTTGAGGGCCTTCTTTTCTTCCGAGGCGAGACGGCGCTCGACCTTTTTCACGTCCTCGGCGGCGGGCAGCTTCTCGGGGCGGATACCGCGTTCGAGCAGCGTTTTGCGGACGGCTTGGTTGTTGGTGATGTGCTCGCTGGAAATGGCAGACTCACTTTGCATCCCATGCTGGCGGGCGTTAAAGATGGTGATCTCGGTGGCAAAATCTTTTGCTTTGAGAATGATGGTGGGTGCAAAGTCTGCCAGTGGACGGTTGTCCGGCACCCTCCATTGCGCCTTCATAGCCTGGGTGGTTTTGCCAAACAAGGCCTGATCGCCCTTACTGCGAATGAGTGCGAAATCTTGATTGCCGCCTGTTTGCTCGAAAATGACCTGGGAAAGTTCCTTCTCCGTGGCGCTGAGTTTCCTCCGGGCCGAAACACGTTCGGCTTCCAGCAGGCGTTTCTCGATCAATTCCGCGCGGCGGGTCTGGATGGCGAAGTAGGTCTGGGCAAAAGCGATTTCCTGCTTACGCGAGTCGCCGTTCTGGGCGATGAGGTAGCAGGCGTAGCGGGTGAGCATGATGTCCTCGATCTGGCGCTGGCTGCCTGAGCCAAGATCGACCATTTTGTTGACGTCAACAAAATGGTAGGCGACGCGGTGGCCGGAGACTTCACAGGCGGTTTTGGCCTTGGAAATGGCGGCGTTGAAATTTCGCCATTCATCGTAGCCAAGGAGGTGCTGGAGGTCGCGGGCCAGCCAGTACTCGACGCCATCCTCTGTCTGTTGAGCATTAGCCTCAAATGTCGATGTAAGTGTTTGAATTATTTCTGTTTTCATGTTTCGAGTATCTCCGTGATGTTGTTGGCAATCGTTGTTTCCAGTTCCCGTGCTGCGGCGTTGAGGCGTTCGAGTTCTTCGTTCAGCGTTTCGAGTTGTTCCTTGAAATCCTCGTCGCTCACGGCTTCGCCGGCGGCCACGCCCACGTAACGACCGGGGTTGAGCGACCAGCCATTCGCCGCAATCTCTTCAATCTTTGCCGCCTTACACAAACCCGGAACGTCTCGGTAGGTTGGCGGCGAACCCTCATCCCCGGCCCTTCTCCCAGAGGTAGAAGGGAGGCCAAAGATTTCTTCGAGCTTGGCGCGGGCTTCGTCGCCGCCGAGGGTAAAGTCGAGGGCTTCGCTGCGATAAAGGCGGACGAGGTTGGCGAGGAAGCCAATCTGCGCGGGCGTCCATTCGCGGTGCGCACGGTCAACCTGCCGGTAAATATGGCGGGCATCTATAAACAGAACCGTATCAGCACGGTTCTGTTTACCCTCACCCTCGACCCCTCTCCCAGAGGTAGAGGGGATATTCACCACAATTTCGTTCAGCAGGTTTTCGGTATCGTTAAACACACGGTGGTTTGGAAAACGAAGAACTTTGTGGCCAAGAGAGCGGAGGTAAGCATCCCGCTTTTGATCCACTTTCTTTCGCTCTTCTGAGTCATGCGCCGAGCCATCCAGCTCAACAACCAGTCCTTGTTCTGCACAGAAGAAATCAACGATGTAATCCCCCATCTGGTGTTGCCTCCGGAATTTCAAGTCAGCCAGTTGGCGATTACGAATCAGTTCCCATAAGGCATCTTCAGCCGGTGTCTGCTTTTTTCGAAGTTCCCTAGCCTGCTCAACCAGTCCTTGGAATTTAAATCCCCCTCTACCTTTGGGAGAGGGTTGGGGTGAGGGTGGACAAGGCGGAAGCGCAGCTTTCGCCTTGTCCATGAACCACAGGGTACATGGCAGTGTCACCGTATAAAACATGTTTGGACCAACGGCGACCATGACATCAACGGCTTTGTCTTCAATTAGTTTCTGACGGAGTTCCTGCTCAGAGGAGCGGGCGTCTGAAGCTGAATTTGCCATGACGAAGCCGGCGCGGCCCCCTTGCCCTGAGCCTGCCTGCGGTGAGCCTGCCGAACCTGTCGAAGGGGTTTTCAGCGCTGAATAGAAAAGCTGAATCCAGAGGTAATTGGCGTTGTCGGTGCGCGGCAGGCCAAAGGGGAAGCGGCGGCCCGGTCCGACCATGTCTTTCAGTCGCTCTTTGTCCACGGCGTTGACGTTGAACGGCGGGTTGGCCAACACGAAATCAAACCGACCACTGCCCGGTTTGATTTCGTGACCCTCATCCCCAGCCCTTCTCCCACTGGGAGAAGGGTGGCCGGAAGGCCGGGTTGAGGGTTCGATGCCAGCACAGCAGGCATCGAATGGGTCGTCGTAGTAGCTGTTGATGTTGCCGCCGTGGCGGATATCGCCTTCCAGTCCATGCACCGCCAAGTTCATCCGGCACAAGCGGCCGGTTTCATCTGTCTTTTCGACTCCATGTATACTTAGCTCTGATGATGGGTTCTTCTTATGCTCTGACACAAAGCGTGCAGAGGAAACAAACATACCGCCGGAACCGCAGGCTGGATCAAGAATGCGGCCATGATAAGGCTCTATAATCTCCGTGAGGAGGCGAACGATGCTGCTGGGGGTGTAAAATTCACCGCCTTTCTGGCCCTCGGTGCGGGCGAACTCACCGAGGAAGTATTCGTAGATGCGCCCGAAGGCGTCGTAGTCCACGGTGGCGGGAATCTCGGAGACTTTCTTGAGCAACTCCTTAAGCAAAGTGCTGGCGAAAAGGTTATAAGTCTTGGGAAGGACACCGGCAAGCTGGGGGTTGCTCTTTTCTATTTCACGAAAAGCGGCATTAACCTTCGCGCCAATGTTCACGGCTTCGGGGAGGTTCAGCAGGTAATCGAACCTCGCCTCGGCGGGCAGGTAGAGGATACCCTCGGCGTGATATGCCTTGGGATCGTCCAAACGTGAGCCACGGCGGGCGGATGTGCCGCCTTTTTCCAGCTTCGCGCGCTGGGCGGCAAAACGGACTTCGGCGAAGCGCAGAAATATGAGTCCGAGGACTGGCGCGGAGTATTCCTGAGACTTGAGGCCTGAGTTAGCCCGGAATTAATCAGCAGCCGCCCAGAGATTAGTTTCCAGCGACTGCGTTGCATCGTCTTTTTCTGATGGTGCCACCCATTGCATAATTTGAAGACTAGAACAACCTCCCCGTTAATTCAATAAAATTCAACAATTTCAAAGATTGAGAAAAGACAAGCACCTAGACGCTAAATAAGAAATTTTTCATGTTCATCATGTTACAAAAACCCGCACAGGAATTCAAATAAAACAAACCAACTTTGCTCTGTTTTTACCTCCCCCCCCCACACTGTCGTAATTTGCAACAAACCCGTATTTTGCGATTGATCAATTTGCCGCAGACGCGAGGCGTCGAGAGACGCCGCTGTAGTGACTACTGCAAGTCTCTCGCAACGATGAGGATGTGACAAATTCATCAATCCCCTGCGGTTCAAGAAATAGCTTTCTTTTCCCCTGCTTGTATTCACTTTTTTGTGACACCTATCGGTAACTGCATTGATGTCAAAATCCTCATTCTTACTGCATCTTGCCGGGGCAAGCTGTTTCTTAAACGCAAAATATGGGATAAATGCTATGGCTTGCTGACACGGTAGAAGCGCGTCTGAACATCGGGAGATACTGCCAAGTAGAATTTTCAGCATCGAAGAGTTCAGGAAGCACTGATAAATCAATAATTTTGCATTGTTTCTGAATTGATTTGATACCCAAAACCAATTTGTTATGTTTAGTAATGAAGAAACGGACCAATAAAGGAATCTCAAATGTGTGGCATCATAGGATATA
>JBFZFB010000178.1:0-4320 GCA_041306605.1 Lentisphaerota bacterium
GCATTTGATCGCTGGCTTGCCACACGTTTTGGCGCGGCGGCCGTCCGTTTGGCCGCGGCAGGCGGGTTTGACCGTATGGTTGCATTACGCGCCAGCAGAATCACCGATATTACTCTCGAAGAATCTGCCGCGGTTCCCAAGCGCGTGCAGCCCGATGAAGACGCAGTCATCACCGCGCGCGGTATCGGCATTTCGTTTGGCGATGAATGATTCAATTCCCCTCTCCCACAGGGAGAGGGGAAGAGGTGAGGGAATCCAGAGCGCCGCCTTTGCAGACGGCGCTCGTGGGGCGCTGTGGCTTCCTTACCTACTTGAGGAGGGATGCCACAGCGCTGGGTTTATTGCTACTATCCATGTTAGACATCACCTCCTCCTTTCATTAGGATGGCGGTTTACCTGTTTGCCCCCGGACGATGCCAGTAGTATTACACAGCTTAAATCGGATGTCAATAGGCCGATTTGAATTCTAAGGAAATTGTAATGCAACTCTCAGACTTCGGAAGTCTATGATAAAAACATGATAGCCTTTGAGAG
The DNA here is from genome assembly GCA_041306605.1 of Lentisphaerota bacterium. Taxonomy (GTDB): domain Bacteria; phylum Verrucomicrobiota; class Kiritimatiellia; order UBA8416; family JAQBFJ01; genus JBFZFB01. Next base: position 535 of record JBFZFB010000178.1, read on the forward strand.
TCTCAGCGAGATTCCATCTGCTATGCTGTTGCGAAATTCATAAGGAGATTCGCATGAAAACTCAAAGCTCGAATCGACTCTGGTACGTTGCCATCGCGCTTGGCTGGCTGTTTGACTTCCTCTTTTGGAAGAAAGCCCCAGGCGTCAACTTCGCTCTTTTCGCGACCCTGTGCCTGCTCGGCGGCTTCTACCTGCTTCTCGCTGACGGTTTGCGCCCCTCGTACAAAAGCCTGACCCTGCTGCCGTTCTTTGCATTCTTCGCGGTCATGAGCTTCATCCGTGCGGAACCGATGACGGCCTTTCTGTCGTATACACTGACACTCTTTGTGATGACCATTTTCTCGGTCACATATTTGGGCGGCAATTGGATCAGATACTCTCTCGCAGACTACCTTGGCCGGTCGCTCAATCTGCTTGGGAGCATGATCGCGCGTCCCATTTCCTTTGCCGCTGAAGTCCGCAAGGCGCAGGCCGAAAGCGGAATTGAACCTGCAAAGCGAAATGTCTGGCCCATCATACGCGGCATTATCATCGCGCTTCCCATTGTGGCGATCTTCGCGGCCTTGCTTGCCTCTGCCGACGTCATCTTCAGCCAGAGGCTTGATGAGCTTATCAAACTCTTTAATCTTGAGAAACTTCCTGAATATATTTTCCGGCTCATCTATATTCTCGTCTTTGGATACGCGCTGGCCGGCACGTTCCTGCACTCTGCATCACAATCCAACGAAGAAAAACTGATCGGCGAAGATAAACCTGCCATCCCGCCCTTCCTGGGTTTTACAGAGACATCCATTGTTTTAGGCAGTGTGGTGATGCTCTTTACATTCTTCGTGGTCATTCAGTTTCAATATTTTTTTGGCGGGCAAAGCAATATTCATATTGACGGATATACCTATTCTGAGTATGCCGTGCGCGGCTTTGGGGAGCTTGTCACAGTGGCTTTTTTTGCCTTGCTTCTTCTTCTTGGTTTGAGCGCGATCACGCGTCGCGAATCGGAAAAGCAACGCAGGATCTTTTCGGGATTGGGTGTAACGCTCGTTGCCCTCGTGTTGGTCATGCTGGTATCGGCGTACCAGCGTCTCGGTCTGTATGAAGCGGCGTATGGCTACTCCCGTCTCCGCACATAAACGCATGTCTTTCTCGTCTGGATCGGCTTGCTTCTCGTCGCCACCATCGTTCTTGAGATCCTTCGTAGAGAACGTGCCTTTGCTCTCGCCGCGGTCATTGCTTCATTTGGCTTTGCGATCTCCCTCAGCCTCTTGAATGTGGATGCCTTCATCGTCAGTCAAAACATTCAGCGTGAAATAAGCGGCAGCAATGACGCGTTTACACAAGGCCGGGTGGATCTGGACGCTCAGTACTTCCTGGATTTATCCGATGATGCTGTCCCCGCCTTGACAAATGCGTATCGGACTCCGTCCCTGCCTGTTCCCGTTAAAGAGAAAGTAGGCGCCGCCCTGGCCTGCATCCGCTATCAACGCCAGTCTGACAGCCGCGACTACCCCTGGCAGTCGTTTCACGTCTCGCGCCTGAACGCGGATAATGACCTTGTTGCGCTTAAGAAAGAACTGGATAAATATAAAATTACTGATACAAATATGGTAATAACCCCAAGTGGAGAGGAGTTCTCCTGCTATGCTTATTATTATGATTAACTGATGCTTCCCGTAAGGAGAGTAAGTTAACTTAAACAACCCGGCAAGCGACGGGTTGTTTATTGTTCTAAAGGAGAATTATTTTCTCTTGTACCGGGATGTCAGATCGCGCAAAAGCGCAAATGAAACAGGTTTTATCAATACCGTGTCAGCCATATCACGATACATTTGGCCCTGCAATGCATCTGCTGTTGTAATGAGAACCCGGGTCTCTTTGAGATGCTCCTCAGAGCGGATCTGGGCCAGAAGTGCCGCGCCATCTACATGCGGCAGATGCATATCCAGAATGATCATTTCCGGGCTGGCTTCTTTGATCCGTTGCTGGGCTACTGCACCATCACGGATGGTTTCTACTTGAAAACCCGAAGCTATAAGCGCCTCCGTAAAAATACCCGCCAGATCCTCATCATCTTCGATTACAAAAGCTATATGTTCCATTTTATATGTCCTTGCCAACGATTATAACGGGAGAGTGATGATAAATGTACTGCCTTTATCCAACTCACTCCTGACAGTGATTTCACCGTCCATCAATTCGACAAGTTGTTTGACGATGGATAACCCGAGCCCAAAGCCCCCATGTTGACGGGTGGTGAAGCTTTCAAATTGTCGAAAAGTTTCAAAAATACGGGGAATTTCCTGGTCAGGGATGCCTGACCCAGTGTCGGTTACTTCAATTGTCCAGTGGTCTTTGTCACTGCGTAAAATGCGGATATGAACACCGCCTTTTTCTGTAAATTTAACAGAATTACTGACCAGATTTACAAGGATTTGTTGTAAACGCTTAGGGTCGCTTGTGATTATTTCAGGTATGTTCGGATCGAACTCATCGGTGAGGGACAAACCCTTGTCTTTTGCGATTTTATCCATGGTGTTGTGTAAATTTTCCAGCAGGGAAGTTGTTACAACCGGTTGTTTTTGTATGGAAAGTTTACCTGCTTTCATTTGTGCTTCATCCAGCAAATCGCTCACCATTGCAAGTAAGCGCCGTGTGTTTACCATAATGCGCACCAGCACCGCGGATTGTTGTTCATTCATTGGGCCAAATATCGATTCTTTGAGCATTTCCACATGTCCCATGATGGCATTAAGCGGGGTTCGCAGTTCATGAGAAACAATCGCCACGAAAGTATTTTTCATTTTTTCAAGTTCTGCCTCACGAGTCACATCGCGGAAAACAGCCACAGTGCCGATGTTCCCGTTTGTTGTTGAATCTTGTACGCGGGCGATACTTACAGACAGCGTCTTTTTGCCCCATTCCACGCGGACACCTGTTTCGATCTGGTCAGGATGTTCAATCAGCCCACTAATTATCCTCCGATTTGCAGGAGATAATTCCCTGGTTTGAACAAATTCATTCAATGTGATCCCGGTCATGTTTTTTACCGGTGTTTCTGTAAATTGGCTCAAAGCAGGATTAACAAGAATGGAAATATTGTCGGCATTAAATACCACTACGCCATCTGCAATGGAATTAAGGATTGCCTGATTGCGTCCCGCTTCGATACGTTCACGGGAAAGTATCGTGTCGAGGGCCTGGGTCCATTCAGCGACAAGCTTATCGAGGTCAGTGTTGACTGCGCGCAGGTCGCGCAGGGCCTGTTCGAGGCTGCGTGCTGACAGCCAAATGATTGTGGTTGGCAAAAGAAATGATAGGATGGAAATCATCGACCCGACCAGATCTAATCCCGCATACCCGGTCAAAACAATAATTTCCATTGAACTTAAACCATAAAAAATGAAAGTGGCTTTGGACCCTAAGATAACACCTGCTATGATGACGGGGAGTATAAAAAGGAATAAACTCCGTCCAGTGACAAGCTGAATGGGATCATCGGCAAGTGTGATGACTATCATTAATAGGAACAGAAAGAGATTGCCGGCTAATGTTCCTGACTTATAGCGATTAATAAAATAAATGATTATTAAGCCAAACAGGGACGCAAACGAAGCTATTAAGATAAATATCGAATCTTGATATTGTGTAATTTTTGCAACAATAATAAATAGAGTTGCCAATGCTAATAATAGGGAAATAATTCCTGTTGTTGCAAGGATGATGTTCAGGAGTCTGCGGCGGCGCGCGTCATCAGGATCATCTGATGAGACATCCAAAAAGGAATTCAGGAAA
>JBFZFB010000179.1:0-17825 GCA_041306605.1 Lentisphaerota bacterium
ATGTTTGTATCATCCGGAGGCGAAATCATTTCTGATAAGTGAGGCAGTGAGGGGGGAAGGAGCAAGGCTTGTTGATGTTAATGGTGTGTCATTCATGGAGAAGTATGATCATAGAGGTGCGTTGGCTCCTCGTGACATTGTGGCGCGGGCAATTGACAACGAGATGAAATCGGGTGGTCATACCTGTGTATATCTTGACGCTCGTCACAAGTCGAAGCAGTTTCTTGCGGATCGGTTTCCCAATCTTTATGAGAGGTGTCTTAGTTATGGTATTGATATGGCGAAGGATTTGATACCTGTTGTTCCGGCGGCGCATTATTTTTGTGGTGGTATTGAAGCGGGGATAAACGGGGAGACGGTATTGCCGGGTTTATTCGCGTGCGGCGAGGTGGCGTGCACCGGTTTACATGGCGCGAACAGGCTTGCCAGTAATTCACTATTGGAGGCTGTGGTATGCGCGTATGAGATGGCCAAGCGGATATTGGAACTTGATCCGCCTGCATCATGTCAGCGTCTGCAGATACCGGACTGGGAATATGGTGACGCGGTTCACAGTGATGAAGCCATTGTTGTGGAGCACAACTGGAACGAGGTAAGGACATGTATGTGGGACTATGTTGGTATTGTGCGTACAGACAAGCGCCTGGAGAGGGCGAAGCGCCGCATAAGAAATTTGACTGAAGAGATACAGGAATATTACATGGATTATCTGGTTACAGCCGATATCTTGGAGCTTCGTAATATTGCGGCAGTAGCGGGGTTGATTATAAGATCGGCATTGCAGAGGAAGGAAAGCAGGGGGTTACATTGCAATTTGGATTATCCTGAGGCCGGCCTAGTGGTGAAAGATACTATAATTGCTGATGCAGCTGGTGGTCGTTGGGCGGATTGACAGCATTTTTTTGTTTAAAAATGAGGTAAAACGGGAAGGAAAGGCCTTTTAATCTATGGATTAACAAGAGGTTTTTATGAATCCCGGCTTGCAGTAAAGTTTTTTGTTTTTTTCATTGTTTTAGAAAAAAACAAAAAAAACAAAAAAAAGCTTTGACTTTTCTAACGTCTCTGATAGTTTTCCCCCCCTAATTGTTAAGAACCGGGAAGGTTCGTAGTGGCCAGATAACACGGTTGAAAACAGCAGTACAGATCTTCATCTTTTGGGCTAAACGAGTCAGGTGATGGTGGAGATGTTGCTGTTTTTGTTGTGTTGCGCTAGAAAGATGTGTTGTGTTTTATAATGAAGTGGATCGTGTGTTGGTATCGGCGCGCGTGAACCTCTAGGGCGGTGTGCCCATGTAGCTCAGTAGGTAGAGCACATCCTTGGTAAGGATGAGGTCAGCGGTTCGATTCCGCTCATGGGCTCCATTAAGATTGAGAATTGGAAAGAGAATACGAGAAGCATAAGATAATCAGGAGGAAGAGTCATGGCTAAGGAAAAGTTTGATCGTAATAAGCCTCACGTTAATGTTGGTACGATAGGTCATGTGGATCATGGCAAGACGACGTTGACGGCTGCTATCACCAAGGTTCAGTCTTTGAAGGGGCTGAGCAATTTCATTTCGTATGATGAAGTTGCCAAGGCGTCGGAAAGTGCCGGTCGCCGCGATCCTTCGAAGATATTGACGATTTCGACATCGCATGTTGAGTACAGTTCAAGCAAGCGTCATTACGCGCATGTTGATTGTCCGGGGCATGCTGACTATGTAAAGAACATGATTACAGGTGCCGCGCAGATGGATGGCGCTATTCTCGTGGTGAGTGCTGCTGATGGGCCGATGCCTCAGACGCGCGAGCATATTCTTTTGGCCCGTCAGGTTGGCGTGCCTGCTATTGTTGTATTTTTGAACAAGGTGGATCTTGTTGATGACCCTGAACTTCTTGAGCTGGTTGAGCTGGAAGTCAGGGAGTTGCTTTCGAAGTATGAATATCCCGGTGATAAAATACCCATAATTCAGGGTGATGCGCTTTCTGCGACCAAGGTTGGGTCGGCAGATGATCCTGCATGTGAATGTATTGGCAAGCTGATGGATGCATTGGACAGTTACATTCCGGAGCCGGTACGTATTATAGATCAGGCTTATTTGATGCCTATTGAAGACGTGTTTTCAATAGAAGGCCGTGGCACGGTTGTGACGGGCAGAGTTGAGCGTGGTATTATAAAGGTTGGTGAAGAGGTGGAGATTGTCGGTTTGAAACCTACGACGAAGACCACGGCGACTGGTGTTGAGATGTTCAGGAAGCTTCTTGATGAGGGGCGCGCTGGAGACAATATAGGAGTGTTGCTGCGTGGCACAAAGAAGGAAGACGTAGAGCGCGGTCAGGTGCTTGCCAAGCCCGGATCGATTACTCCGCACACAGATTTTGAGGCGGAAGTATACATATTGAGTAAAGATGAGGGTGGTCGTCATACACCGTTCTTCAAGGGATATCGTCCTCAATTTTACATTCGTACAACGGATGTGACGGGTGACATATCTTTGCCTGATGGGGTGGAGATGGTTATGCCGGGAGATAGTATTAATATGAAGGTTAAGCTTATCCAGCCTGTTGCGTTGGAAGAGAAGATGCGGTTTGCTATTCGTGAGGGTGGCAGGACTGTTGGCGCGGGTACGGTGGCTAAGATTTTTGCTTAATCCGGCATTTTATCTTGTTTTAAGTTAGGGAATAAAATCGGGCAGGTGTGTTATGGTTAGAGAACTGGCAATAATGGCGTGTACGGAATGTAAGAATCGTAATTACACGACCACTAGGAACAAGAAAACCAAGACCGAGCGTTTGGAGCAAAAAAAGTTTTGCCGGTTTGACAGGAAGCGCACTTTGCATAAGGAAGTCAAGTAGGGTCCGGTGCGAATGCGGAGACTAGGCCAGTAGCTCAATTGGCAGAGCACCGGTCTCCAAAACCGGGGGTTGGGGGTTCGATTCCCTCCTGGCCTGCCAGTTTTCTGGATAGTGTGGCAGGTGTTTGAGAGGGGCGAGAAAACAGTTCTTATATTTGGGGTGTTTTTCAAATGAGTAAGATAAAGGATACTTTTAGCGGTATTCAGATGTTTTTTCAGGAAGTTGCTGGAGAAGTAAAAAAGACGAGCTGGCCGGGGCGCAGTGAGTTATTCGAATCGACCGTTGTTGTGATTGTATCGTTGGTGATGATAGGTGTTTTTATTGGAGTGAGTGATAAGATATTGTCCACAATATTACGGTTTTTGATTCCTGTGGGGTGAAAAAAATATGCAGAAGGAATGGTTTGTAATACATACTCTCACGGGGCAGGAGCAGAAGGTCAAGGAGAGCATTTCGCGCAGGCGCAAGATAGAAGAGATGGAAGATTTCATTGATGAAGTGGTTATTCCTACAGAGAAGGTGTCTGAAGTTAAGAAAGGTGTTAGGACGACCACGACGAGGAAGTTTTTTCCCGGGTATGTTCTGATAAAGATGATTTTGTATAATGATGATCAGGACTTGATGGAGAAGACGTGGCATTTTATTCAGGAGACGCAGGGTATTATAGGTTTTATTGGCGGGAGCAAACCGGCGCCGTTGCCTCAGGAAGAGGTAGAGAGGATATTGCATCAGGCTGATGAGAGCAAGGAGAAGGTAAAGCCCAAGGTAACGTTTGAGCCTAATGATACTGTGAAGATAACAGACGGGCCTTTTCTTAATTTTAGCGGTGTAGTTGAAGAGGTGGATCCGGAGAGGGGCAAGTTGAAGGTGTCGGTTGCTATTTTTGGTCGTTCGGCACCGGTTGAGCTTGAATATTGGCAGGTTGAACGCGGAGAAATGTAGAATTTTCAGGTTGGATCACAGGAGAGGTATAGATAGGGGATTGTAAGATGGCGAAAAAAATAACAGGTCAGATAAAGTTGCAGATACCGGCCGGTCAGGCTAATCCCGCGCCGCCTGTTGGTCCTGCTTTGGGTCAGCAGGGTGTTAATATTATGGAATTTTGCAAGGCTTTTAATGCAGCTACGCAGGACAGGGCCGGGTTGGTTATACCTGTAGTTATAACGGTTTATCATGATAAGTCATTCACATTTGTTACCAAGAGTCCGCCTGCGGCGTCTTTGTTAAAGCGCGCGGCAGGTTTGGCTAAAGGGTCGCCGATGCCTAATAAGGAAAAAGTAGGCAAGGTGACGAAGGCTCAAATTCTTGAGATAGCCAAGATGAAGAAGAATGATTTAAATGCTCAGGATGAATCCAAGGGCGTACGGATTATAGAAGGTACAGCGCGCAGTATGGGAATAGAAATTACTGATTGAGGAACAGGCGATGGCAAAGCATGGCAAAAGATATAAGGCGGTAGCTAATGAAGCTCCAAAAGAAATTGTTGAGTTGAATGAGGCTATAAAGTTTCTTAAGGCGAATTCGCGATGCAAGTTTGATGAATCGATGGATTTGGGGATCAAGATAGGTGTTGATCCTGCCAAGTCGGAATACACGATTCGGGGAACAGTGGTTTTGCCTCACGGATCGGGTAAAAATGTGCGTGTACTGGTTTTTGCTTCAGGTTCTGCGGCTGATGCCGCCAAGGGAGCCGGTGCTGATTTTGTTGGCAATGAAGAGTTGATTGAGAAGGTTAAAAACGGCTGGATTGATTTTGATGTTGCGATTGCCACGCCGGAAGCGATGAAGGAAGTCAGGAAGCTTGGCCGCGTGTTGGGTCCGAGGGGTTTGATGCCTAATCCGAAGACCGGGACAGTTACTGATGATACGGCTACTGCTGTATTGCAGAGCAAGGCTGGTAAGGTTGAGTTCCGCATGGACAAGCATGGCAATGTTAATGTTCCTTTTGGCAAAGTATCGTTTGACGAGGTGAAGCTTGCTGATAACGCTAATGCAATTATATCGGCCATCAAGGCAGAGAAGCCGGCTGGTTTCAAGGGTATTTACATGAAGAAGTGTTGTATTACTTCTACGATGGGTGTAGGTGTCAAAATTAACGTGCATGATTGAGAGATGTTTGATTTTAGGGGATTTGACAAATGAGACCGGAAAAGAAGTCAATAATAGAAGAGCTTAAGAAGAAGCTTAAGGAATCAGGTTTTGTGTTTCTGACGGACTATCGCGGATTGACGGTGGCGCAGGTTCTGGATTTACGCAACAGGCTTAAGGGCCAGAAGTCGCAATTTAACGTGGTGAAAAACAGTTTTCTGGCTTTTGCTTCAAAAGAGGAAGGTGATGCAGGAAATTTATCAGGGATAATGGAAGGGCCGACCGCGATTGTGACGGGCAATGGTGATCCTTCAGGTGTGGCGAAGGTATTGGTTTCGTACAGCAGGGAGAACGAGAGGCCGGTTATCAAGGGTGGTGTTCTGATGGGCAGGACATTGACTGCGGCGGATGTGGTGGAGATGTCGATGATTCCGCCCAGAGAAGTTTTGTTGGCCAAGTTTGTGTACGTTGTGGCGAGTCCTCTTTCCGGTTTGGCAGGAGTTATGCGGCAGAAGTTGTCGAGTTTGCTTTATGCGTTGAAGGCTGTTGAAAAGAAGAAGGGTTGACAGAGCAGGTGGTTTTGCAGGTTGTGTGTTTAATATTGCTAACAAAAAGGTGAAGTACAGGAGATGATAAAATGACAGAAGCAAAGGAAAAAGCAGGAGAAGGCAAACCCGTTGTTGAAGGAAAGATGGCAGAGTTTCTTCAATGGATAGAAGGTATAACGGTGCTGGAATTGTCCCAGCTGGTGAAAGCTTTGGAAGACAAGTTTGGTGTTAGCGCGGCGGCTCCCATGGCGGTTGTTGCTGGTGCTGGCGCTGTTGGCGGTGGCGAGACGAAGGCGGAAGAGAAAACAGAGTTTTCCGTGGTTCTTGCTGATGCCGGAAGTCAGAAGATAGCGGTCATCAAGGAAGTGCGGGCCATTACCGGATTGGGTTTGAAAGATGCCAAGGATCTGGTTGAAGGCGCGCCGAAGCCGATCAAGGATGGCGTGAGCAAGAAAGACGCGGAGGAAATGAAGACCAAGCTGGAAGCGGCTGGTGCGAAAGTGGAGATAAAGTAATAATGAGTCATTGCCATGCAGGCATGGCGCGTGAATACGTGCGATTGGCAATGTGTGGCTATTAATGGTTAACGGTTGATAGCGCGCTGGTGCTTTTTGTCAGCTGTTAACCATTTGGTTTGTATGTACTTAACTATATTTATGGGTTCTGATAGATAGAGAGGTGCTGAGATGGTTGAAAGAGCAAGTTTCGGCAAACTCGCGTCGGTGATAGACCCGCCTGATTTGATTGATATTCAGACGAAGTCCTATCGGGAGTTTTTGCAAGCAGATGTCAAGTCTATGTCTCGTAAGAAGCAAGGATTGCAGGCTGTCTTTAAGGAGTCGTTTCCTATAGAGAGTTATGATGGCCGGTATGTTCTTGATTTTGTTAAATATGAGCTTTCAGAGCCCAAAGAGGACGAGCTTGAGTGTTTAAGCGAGGGTTCTACTTATGCGTCTCCTCTTCATGTGACATTTCGTTTGCAGGATGGGGACGAGGTTCGCGAGGAAAATGTTTACATGGGTGAAATTCCCCGGATGACGGACAATGGTTCGTTTGTCGTTAATGGCGCAGAGCGCGTGGTGGTGAGCCAATTGCACCGTTCGCCGGGCATTTGTTCTGAACAGACTCTGCATCCTAATGGTTCCACGTTGTATTCGCTTCGCATAATTCCTGACAGAGGTTCGTGGGTTGAGTTGCAGTTTGATGCTTCTGATCTTCTTTGGATTTTCATGGACCGGCGCAGGAGGAGAAGGAAGTTTCTTGCTTCGACATTTCTGAGAGCCATTGGTTTTGGAACTGATGAAGAAGTGTTGGGTTTGTTTTACAAATTTGAGCGTTTGAAGACAGAGAAGGATTTTGCGGATGAAGATCTGGTGCATTTTGTTTTCAAGGAAGATATAATAGACATAGACTCCAAGACGGTTTTGGCGCGGAAGTATGATGTTGTTACAGCGCAGGTTCTCAAGCAGATGAAGGATGCCGGCTTCAAGACAGCGCCGGTTGTTGATGTATCGTGGGATGGCGGAGTTTTCATGGCTAGTGTTCGCGCCGAGCAGGTTCATTCGGTTGAAGACGCGTTAAAGGATATATATCAGCGTTTGAGACCGGGAGATCCGGCGACGCCTTCCAATGCCAGGCAGTTGCTGAAGCATTTGTTTTTTGATCAGAGGCGTTATGATTTGGGCAAGGTGGGGCGCTATAAGATCAACCAGAAGCTTGGTTTGACCGGGGTGGTTAGTGATAGCCTCAGGGTGCTTGACAAGAAGGATGCGATAGAAGCAGTCCGGTATTTGCTCAAGATGCGCAAGGGCGAGGTTGGGGTTGATGATATTGATCATCTTGGCAACCGGCGTGTTCGTACGGTCGGAGAGCTTTTAGAGAGTCAATGCAGGGTAGGGCTGGCGCGTACAGAGCGGTTGATCAGGGAACGCATGACGCTTTTTGATCCTGCCACAGGTGTTTTGTCTCCGCAGAAGCTGGTGAATTCAAAGTCATTGTCGGCTGTGGTGCAGGATTTCTTTGGAAGAAGCCAGTTGAGTCAGTTTATGGATCAGACGAATCCGCTTTCGGAGTTGGCTCACAAGAGACGGTTGAGCGCGCTTGGACCAGGCGGGTTGAGCAGGGAGAGGGCAGGGTTTGAAGTTCGTGACGTGCATAGCAGTCATTATGGCAGGATTTGTCCGATAGAGACTCCGGAAGGTCCGAACATAGGATTGATTTCTTCGCTTAGTATTTACGCGCGGGTAAATGAGTTCGGGTTTATTGAAAGTCCGTACCGGAAGGTTGTTGACGGCAAGGTTACGGACACGGTGGAATTTTTGACTGCGGATCAGGAGGAAAAATTTGTTATAGCGCAGGCGAATGTTATACTGGATGAGAACAGCCGGTTTTCAGGCAAGACTGTGGCTGTAAGGTATATGGCTGATTTTCTTGAAGTACCGCCGGAAAAAGTTGAATACATGGATGTGTCGCCGAAGCAGGTTGTCAGCATAGCTGCCGGATTGATTCCGTTTCTTGAGCATGATGACGCGAACCGTGCTTTGATGGGGGCCAACATGATGAGGCAGGCGGTTCCGCTGCTTACTACGGAGGCTCCGTATGTTGCCACCGGACTGGAGCGGAAAGTAGCCAGCGATTCCAAGGTTATTGTTGAGGCCACTCGTCCGGGTACGGTTGCGTATGTATCGGCGAATAAAGTTGTTATTTCGTCTGACGGAAAAATGCCTAAGAAGAAGGCTGATCAGGATCAATGTCAGGAATATCGTTTGCAGAAGTTCAGGCGTTCCAATGCCGGGACATGTTTCAACCAGAAGCCGATTGTAAAAGTTGGCCAGAAGGTGAAGAAGACAGATGTTTTGGCTGATGGTCCTGCCACTGCCGGCGGAGAGATGTCCATGGGCAAGAATATGCTTGTGGCGTTCATGCCGTGGGCTGGTTACAATTTTGAAGACGCTATTCTTGTTAGCGAGCGAGTTCTCAGGGATGACGTGTTTACTTCGATTCATATTCAGGATTTTGAGGTTGGCGCGCGTGACACTAAACTGGGTCCCGAGGAAATTACGCGTGATATTCCGAATGTGGGCGAGGAAGCATTAAAGAATCTTGGAACTGACGGTGTTGTTGCATTGGGGTCTGAGGTCAAGCCGGGCGATGTTCTGGTTGGCAAGATTACACCGAAGAGCGAGACAGAGCTTGCGCCGGAAGAAAGGCTTTTGCGGGCTATATTCGGCGAGAAAGCGGCGGAAGTCAGGGACACATCTTTGACGGTTCCGAGCGGCATGTATGGAATTGTAATGGATGTGAAGGTTAAGGCTCATAAGGAGATTACCCGTACGGAGACAACTCCTTCGGAAAAACGGAAGCAGTTGAAGAAGTTGAAAGAGGATCAAAAGCTGAATAAACAGCGTTTGGTGGAAGATCTGGCTGAAGCTTTGAGCAACATACTTTTGGGAGAAAAAATTCCGTTGGATGTTGTGAATGCTGATTCCTGTGAGATTATAATTCCAGCCAACCGTAAAATTACAAAGACTTTGTTGCGCAAGCTGGCGGCTGCACATGAGCATGTGCAGATAGAGAGCAGTCCCATACAGATTAAGATAGACGAGATTATAGGTGAATTCAGGCCGAAGTTTGCTGAATTTGAGATAGATCAGGAGCGTGCATTAGACCGGCTTGAGAGCGGTGATGAGGTTGATGCCGGTATTATCAAGCAGGTTAAGGTTTATGTTGCGACGAAGAAGCAGTTGGCTGTTGGTGACAAGCTGGCTGGTCGTCATGGCAACAAAGGTGTTGTGGCGAAAATACTGCCTGACTGTGATATGCCGTTTCTTCCTGACGGGACGCCTGTGGACATTGTTTTAAATCCGCTGGGAGTGCCATCAAGAATGAATCTTGGGCAGGTTTTTGAGACACATTTGGCTGCGGCATGCAAGGCACTGGGGATGTATGCGGCTACGCCTATTTTTGACGGGGCATCTGAAGATGAGATAGGCAAGCTGTTGGAGCAATCTGGTCTCAATAAGGATGGAAAGAGTGTTTTGTGTGATGGCAGGACTGGCCGGACTTTTGATCAGAGGGTTGTTGTTGGCCAGATTTATATGATGAAGCTTCATCATTTGGTTAGTGACAAAATACATGCCAGAGCGGTTGGTCCTTATTCTCTGGTAACACAGCAGCCATTGGGCGGCAAAGCGCAGTATGGTGGTCAGCGTTTGGGTGAAATGGAAGTATGGGCGCTGGAGGCTTATGGTGTTGCGTACGCTTTGCAGGAATTATTGACAGTAAAGAGTGATGATGTGGTGGGGCGCACAAAGATATATGAGTCCATTGTGAAGGGCGAGAACTCCTTGGAAGCGGGCATGCCTGAATCATTCAGTGTACTTGTCAATGAATTGAGGGGTTTGTGTTTGAATGTTGAGATGAAAACCGAGAAATTGGAGCGTGCGCTGTAATTTATCAGTGGCGGGAGGTTTAAATTGAATCAATATGCTGCCAGAGAAGTTATGGGTTTGACGGAATGTAAGAAGTTTGACTCGATAGGGATTCAGCTGGCTTCTCCAGAGACTATTCGTTCTTGGAGCAGGGGGGAGATCAAGAATCCTGAAACAATAAATTACCGGACTTACAAGCCTGAGCGTGGCGGGCTGTTTTGTGAGCGTATTTTTGGTCCGACTCGTGACTGGGAGTGCAGTTGCGGAAAATACAAGCGCATCAAGCATAAGGGTGTTATTTGCGACAGGTGCGGAGTTGAGGTTACGGTTTCGCGCGTTCGCCGTGAGAGGATGGGGCATATAGAGCTTGCGGTGCCTGTGTCGCACATATGGTTTTTCAAGTGTACGCCGAGTCGTATTGGTTTGATGCTTGATATGACTGCCACAAGTTTGGAGCGGGTTCTTTATTATGAAGATTATATGGTGGTGGATCCGGGCGACACACCTCTTAAGTTCAAGCAATTGCTGAGTGAGATGGAACACCGCGAGATGCAGGAGAAATATGGTGACAGTTTCACGGCCAGAATGGGCGCTGAAGGCATAAGGGATGTTTTACGCAAAGTGGATTTAGACAAGATTATGGCGGAGCTTGAAGACGAGATGGATGCTACGCAGAGCAAGCAGACGCGTAAAAAGATAGCCAAGCGCATGAATGTTGTGGATGGTTTTCGTGCCAGCAATACCAGGCCGGAATGGATGATTTTGGATGTATTACCTGTGATACCTCCTGAATTAAGGCCTCTGGTTCCTCTTGAAGGAGGCAGGTTTGCCACGTCTGATTTGAATGATTTATACAGGCGTGTGATTAACAGAAATAATCGTCTCAAGAATTTGCAGCAGTTGAAGACGCCAGATGTAATTATACGTAATGAAAAGAGAATGTTGCAGGAGGCTGTTGACGCTGTTTTTGACAACGGGCGGCACGGCAGAGCTGTTACCGGTGCGGGTAACCGTCCTTTAAAATCTTTGAGTGATATGCTTAGGGGTAAGGGTGGGCGTTTTAGACAGAATTTGCTTGGTAAGCGGGTGGATTATTCAGGGCGGTCTGTTATTGTTGTTGGGCCGGAGTTAAAGCTTAATCAGTGCGGGTTGCCAAAGAAGATGGCGTTAGTGTTGTTTGAGCCGTTTATTATAAAGCGTTTGAAGGATATGGGTATTGCGCATACGGTTCGAAGCGCCAAGAAACTTATTGAACGTCAGACTGATGAGGTGTGGGATATACTTGATGAAGTTACGAGAGATAAGACGGTTATGTTGAACCGTGCGCCCACATTGCATCGTTTAAGCATACAGTCTTTTGAGCCGATTCTTGTTGAGGGTGATGCGATACAGATACATCCTCTTGTTTGCACTGCATTCAATGCGGATTTTGATGGAGATCAGATGGCTGTGCATGTGCCTCTTTCTATTGAGGCTCAGTTGGAGTCAAAGCTCCTGATGATGTCTACACGCAATATATTTTCTCCTTCCAGTGGCAAATCGGTTATGACACCGACGCAGGATATTGCTCTGGGTATTTATTATCTGACTTCTTTAAGTCAGAAAGAAAGGGTGAAAGCTTTTGGCAAGGAAGAAGATGGTAAACTGGGCAGTTTGCCGCTTTTTGCTGATACCAATGAAGTACGTTTGTCATATTTTGACGGTGCTTTGAAAATTCATGACCGTATCCGTTTTAAGAATCCGGATTATCAAAGGACTACGGTCTTTGGGAATAGTAAGGACAAGATTATTGTTACGACAGCGGGCCGGGTATTTTTCAATGAGATATGGCCGGAATCGATAGGATTTGTCAACAAGCTTGTGGACAAGGGGCAGTTGAATGTTTTGATATGGCACTGTCATCAGGTTGGCAAGCATGAAGATGTTGTAAAGGCACTTGATGATTTGAAGCAACTTGGTTTTGAGCATGCCACACTGGCGGGTGTTTCGATAGGGCTTGTGGACATGATTGTTCCTCCCGAGAAGAAAGCGATAGTTAACAAGGCCATGGAATATGTTGCGGAAGCTGACGGTCAATATCGTCAAGGTGTAATTACGGATGGTGAGCGTTATAACAAAATTCTTGATATTTGGACGCATGCCACGGAAGAGATATCGAATGCCATGTATCGCGGCATAGATGGCAATGTTGGCAGTGAGGAGATAAATCCTGTCTACATGATGGTTGACTCAAAGGCTAGAGGCAGCAGGCAGCAGATAAGGCAGTTGGCCGGCATGAGGGGGCTTATGGTGAAGCCGTCAGGGCAGATCATAGAGCGTCCGATTGTGTCGAATTTCCGTGAAGGCTTGAGTGTGTTGGAATATTTCATAAGCACGCATGGCGCGCGCAAAGGTTTGGCTGATACCGCTTTGAAGACTGCGGATGCCGGTTATCTTACGCGCAAGCTGGTTGATGTGTCGCAGGATGTGATTGTTGTGGAGCAGGACTGCAATACGGTTAATGGCATTGAAGTTAAATATATATCAGAAGGTGACGAGGAAATTGTGTCATTGATGTCCAGAATATTGGGCAGAACAGCGCTACATGATATTACTGATACAGTACGTGGTGAAGTGATTGTTCGCACGGGTGATGAAATAAATGAAGAAGCATGTGCCAAGATTGCTGCGGCTGGAATAGACAGAGTCAAGATAAGAAGCTGTTTGACGTGTGAATGCAGGCGTGGTATTTGCGCCAAGTGTTATGGCAGGGATTTGGCGACAGGCCGTTCGGTTGAAGTGGGTGTTGCTGTGGGTATTATCGCGGCGCAGTCGATAGGTGAGCCTGGCACTCAATTGACAATGCGTACGTTTCATATTGGTGGTACAGCCAGTGCGGTGTTTAAGCAGCCTGAGATTATAGCCAAGAATAACGGTGTAGTGCGTTATCATGAATTGAGAGTGGTTAAGAACAAGGAAGGCGATAATGTTGTTCTGAATAAAAATGGAATTATAAGTATTCATGATGATGAAGGCAATGAGTTGGAACGCTACACTCTGGCCATGGGCGCGTTGTTGCTCGTTGGTGACGGTAATAGCTCTAAAAAGGGTCAGTATCTTGCCAAATGGGATCCATACAGTGTGCCGATTCTTGCCGAGCAGGAAGGTATTGTGAGTTTTCATGATTTTGTTGAGAATGTATCGGTCAAGAAAGAGATTGATCAAGCAACAGGATTGAAGGGTACAGTTGTACTGGAGACCAAGGAAGACTTGCATCCTCAGATTGTTATCAAGAACGGTGACAGCAGTGAGATACTTGGTTTTTACAGCATACCTGCCGGAGCGCATGTGATAGCAAAAGCGGGGCGCAAGGTATTGCCGGGCGAATTGCTGGCGAAAACGCCGCGCAAGGAATCCAAGACGAAAGATATTACAGGCGGTCTGCCGCGCGTGGCGGAGCTTTTCGAAGCGCGACAGCCAAAGGATGCCGCAGAGATAGCCAAGATTGAGGGTATAGTTGATTTTGGCCCCAATCAACGTGGCCGGCGTTGTCTTATCATCAGGGATGAAGTTACAGGTGTTGCGGAAGAGCATTTAATTCCGATGGGTAAGCATATAGTTGTTTTCAAAGGTGACAGAGTCAAGAAGGGGCAGCAGCTCACTGAAGGGCCTATTGTTCCTCAGGAGATACTAGATGTTTGCGGTCCTCAGGAATTGCAGGAGTATCTGGTAAACGAGGTGCAGGAGGTTTATCGTCTTCAAGGTGTGGAAATAAACGATAAACACATAGAAATTATTGTTCGTCAGATGTTGCGCAAGGTTAGAATAACGGATCCTGGTGACACTGAATTTCTCTGGGGTGAGCAGGTTATGAAGCATACATTTTTGGCGGTCAACGAAAAGGCTGTTGCAGAAGGGAAGCGTCCTGCTGAAGCTATGCCAGCGTTGCTTGGTATAACCAAGGCATCATTGGGGACGGAAAGCTTCATATCTGCTGCATCGTTCCAGGATACGACAAGGGTGCTGACAGATGCTGCAACATTAGGCCGTGTTGATCAGTTACGTGGTTTCAAAGAGAACGTTATTATGGGTCATTTGATTCCGGGAGGGACTGGTTTTCCGATGCATAGAGACATAAAACTTGTGCCATTGGCCGAACCATTGCCGGATGATGAACCTGAGGCAGTTACGGAGTCAGGAAGAAAACTTGAAGAATTATTAGGTTAAGCTTGTAATTAGTAGAGATTTTCTGGTAATTTCTCTGCTCTTTTTGGGTTAAAGAAGGAAATATTTATATGCCGACTATAAATCAACTTGTAAGAAAAGGCAGGAGACCGGTGAAGAAGAAGAGTAATTCTCCTGCGTTGCGGGGGTGTCCTCAGAGGCGTGGTGTGTGTTTGCTGGTGAAAACGCAGACGCCCAAGAAGCCTAATTCGGCTCTCCGTAAAATAGCGAGGGTACGGTTGACCACGGGTTATGAGGTGACGGCGTATATTCCCGGTGTGGGGCATAATCTTCAGGAACACAGTGTTGTTCTGGTAAGAGGCGGGCGCGTGAAGGATTTGCCGGGTGTTCGTTATCATATTATACGCGGCACGCATGATAGTCTTGGGGTTGATGGAAGAAAAAGAGGCCGTTCTAAGTATGGTGTCAAAAAGGTTTTGGCGCAAGCGGCTAAATGAAGTGAAAAAACATAGAGGCATTTGTAGCCTTATTTAACGATTGGAAAGAGTTAAGGTATGTCGAGGAGACGAAGATCTGCGAAAAAAGATTTGACGCCGGACCCGAAGTATAACAGCGAGCTTGTGGCTCGTGTTATTAATTATGTTATGAGGCGCGGCAAGAAAGCTACGGCTGAGAAAATTGTCTATGGTGCCTTGGATCATATCAAGAAGGTAATGGACAGTGACCCAATTGAAGTTCTTGTCAGGTCGGTTGATAACATAAAGCCCAAAGTGGAGGTAAAGTCGCGCCGTGTTGGTGGTGCGACGTATCAGGTTCCAGTTGAGATTAGCAGGGACCGTCAATTTGCTCTGGCTTTGAGGTGGTTGGTTCAGTTTTCGAGTGGTCGCAAGGGAGTTGCCATGGGTAAGGCTTTGGGTTTGGAAATTATGGATGCGTATAAAAATGAAGGCAACGCAGTAAAAAAACGAGATGAAACGCATAAAATGGCACAAGCCAATAAAGCTTTTGCTCATTATGCATGGTGATGGAGATGGTAGCAGTTTTGGAACAGAAATCGCATAAAAAGGAATCCGCGGATGGATGCGGCAGGGAAACTCTTTGCAAGGGGAGTGAACTGCGCATAATCCGCAACATTGGTATTGTTGCCCATATTGACGCGGGAAAGACAACTACCACAGAGCGGATTCTGTTTTATGCAGGCCGGATTCATAAAATGGGTGAAGTGCATGATGGCACAACCGTGATGGATTGGATGGAGCAGGAGAAGGAGCGAGGGATCACTATTACCAGTGCGGCTACGACATGTTTTTGGCGTAATCACAAAATAAACATTATTGATACGCCGGGTCATGTTGATTTTACCGTTGAAGTTGAAAGGTCATTGAGGGTGCTTGATGGGGCGATAGGAGTTTTTTGTGCGGTTGGCGGTGTGCAGCCTCAATCTGAAACCGTCTGGCATCAGGCTGAACGGTATCATGTTCCGAGGATAGCGTATATCAACAAGATGGACCGTGTTGGCGCGGATTTCGACCGGGTTGTCAGTGAGATTCGAAACAGGCTGGGGTCAAATGCGATTCCTCTCCAATTACCATGGGGTACAGAAGAGTCATTTTGCGGTATTGTAGATCTTGTTAAATTGAAGGCAGTCAAGTTTGACGAGAATAGTTTGGGTGTGAATCTTTTGGTGTCCGAGATACCTTCTGAATTAGCTTCAAAGGCTGAGGAAGCCAGGGCAAAACTTGTTGAGCTGGTTGCCGAGAATGACGAGTCTGTGCTTAGTGCGTACATGCAAAGTCCGGATGTTCCTGCCGAAATTCTTATGCAGGGTATTCGTCGTGCGGTTACGGCAAACAAGATGGTTCCTGTTATGTGCGGTTCTTCTTTGAAGAACAAGGGCGTGCAGCAGTTGCTTGACGCAGTTGTAGATTATTTGCCGTCACCGTTGGATATTTCGATAGTGGAAGGTGTGAATCCCAAGACGGGAGAGAAGGTAACGCGCGAGGCGGGTGATTCAACAGCAACCAGTGCCATTGTGTTCAAGCTGGTGAGTGATTCTTATGTCGGCAGGCTTGCTTTTACCCGTGTTTATTCCGGGCATTTGCGCAAGGGGCAAAACATATACAATACAAGGCTTCGCAAGAGAGAGCGAATAGGCCGTTTATTTCAATTACATGCTGACAGCAGGGAAGAGATAGACGAGCTTTCTTCCGGCGAAATAGGTGCCATAGTTGGTTTGAAGGAAGTTACCACTGGTGATACACTTTGCAGTGAGAATGCTCTTATAGAGCTCGAAAAGATGCGGTTTCCAGAGCCTGTTATGTTCATGGCAATTGAACCGAAGACACGTGCAGACAAAGACAAGCTTGATGCGGCGTTGCAGTCTCTTGCGTCTGAAGATCCGACATGTATTGTAAGGACTGATCCTGAAACAGGACAGACAGTGATGAGCGGAATGGGGGAATTGCATCTGGATATATTGAAAGACAGGATGCAGAGGGAATTTAATGTAGTGGCTGTTACAGGCAGGCCGATGGTGGCGTATTATGAAACAGTAACTGCGACCGGCCGTGGTGAATGTAGATTTGACAGAGAAATTGGCGGCAAGCGTCAATTTGCGCATGTGGTTGTTGAAGTGGGGCCAGCTGTTCGTTCAGCAGGTAATTCAATAGAGATTGATGTTAGCACAAATTTGATACCGGGAGATTTCATAAAAGATGTTGAGTCCGGATTAAATGATGGTATTATAACCGGCGTTCTTGGTAGATATCCAATGACAGATTTGTCTGTTAGGGTTATTGGCGGCGGTTTTGATGCTGAATTTTCGAGTGACATGGCTTTTAGAACCGCGGCGTTAATGGCGTTCAGGGAGGCGGCCAAGGTGGCATGCCCCGAATTTCTTGAGCCTATAATGCTTTTGGAGATAGTTACAGGCAGTGAGCATATGGGGGATGTGCTTGGTGATTTGAATAGTCGGCGCGGTCACATTAAAGAAATGGTGGCGCGCGGCAACAGGCAGATAATAAAGGTGGAAGTTCCTTTGGCGGAACTGTTCGGTTATTCGACGGTGATTCGCTCGTTGACGAGCGGTTGCGCGACTTACACCATGGAGCCGGAAGAGTTTAAACTGGTTCCAAAATCGGTAAGAGATAAGTTGTTGAATAGTTAGAAATTTGTTTGATGATGTTTCGGGAAGGAATTTGGATTAGGGGAGAAATCGATGGAAGGTCAACGAATAAGAATACGGTTGCTGGCATATGATTACAGTGTGCTTGATCAGGCGGTAATGGATATTATTACCACGGCCAAAGATACAGGCGCGCATGTTGTCGGGCCGGTTCCATTGCCGACAAAAATAGAGCGGTATACTGTGAACAGGAGCCCGCACGTTGACAAGAAGTCAATGGATCAATTTGAGATGAGAACTCATAAACGGTTGATAGATATAGTGAATCCAACGGCGAAAACAGTGGACGAACTCAAGAAGCTGAATTTGCCTGCGGGCGTGGATATAACCATAAAAATTTAAGTGAATGCGATGCAAGGTTTATTAGGGAAAAAAGTAGGGATAACGCAGGTTTTTGCCGCAGATGGAAGCTTGGTTCCTGTGACTGTGCTGGAGGCGGGGCCATGTGTTGTTGTTCAGTTGAAGAACAAGGGCAACGATGGTTATGATGCCATTCAAATTGGATTTGAAGATGGCAAGGAGAGCCGTCTTTCCAAAGCCGCGGCAGGTAAATTTAAAAAGGCTGGGGTTGGATTC
>JBFZFB010000180.1:0-19151 GCA_041306605.1 Lentisphaerota bacterium
CTTCTGACGCATCATACGACGCCAGAATCCTCTCTCTTAAATCTACTGATAGTGTTTTCATGCAAATACACTATCAGAAAACCTCTTCTATGGCTACAGTTTTATTTAATATGCTCTAGCCCGGATATTGCATGAAAATCAGCAATGATATAGGGTAAGTGGCGAATGCGCAGGATGTTGCGACTGTAAAATTATTCAAACACGGGTGTACATTTTGTATGAGTTTTGGGAAAGATAAAGAAATTGCTGATTTTCACCGGAAGGTCAGCTGATAACACGGCATTTGCTTTGTTGCGAGAGGTTCGCAGTATGTTTATACAGCTTCACATCTCGACGCCGCGCATCTGCCGCGTTCTAAACTGATGCAATATCCGGGCTAATCCTATTCAATTTTATCTTGTATTACCATGTCTCCGATTTTAATATTCTCATAGAAAGAAGATGATATTGGAAAAAGGTAACATACCTGTTTACCCCATCAATATCATGATATCAGGTAAAATAACTTGTTAATAATATGTTGGGAATGGATAAATAAAATGAAATCAAACTATATTAGAGCATATGATGATTCATTACTGTCAAAAGAACGAAGCATCAAATCTGCAGTAATCGTGATCAATATATTCACTGCACTCGCAATTGGGGTAGGTATCATTTTTCCATTCTGGCGGATATTTAAGCGACCAACTGATATGGAATTATTTGTAAACTGTGTGGATGATGTTTATCGAACTTTAGGATGGCTCATTGTTTTGATATTGCTCAACAAATTGAACGGAAATCATCTAAATCATATCGCTTCAATCAAACTATACAGAAACGAAGATCTTCCCAACCAGAACTTGGAGCCTATCGTGAAAACGCCCGTTGATAAAGTTGAAGCACAATCCACTCAGGCTCACGTTTAACGTTCTGCCAAGGAGATTGAGATGACGAAAACATTCCTAATCGCGGTATTCCTGGGATTGCTCGTCGCGACGCCAGGTGTGGCCGCCGAGCCAGTCACCAACAATGCGACACTCAACGTGCTATCTTCGACCTTCACAAACAGGACCTACCTAATCGGCACGAATCAGCATGTGGTAACGCTGATGTGGATGTCCAAGATTCATGCATCTCGCTGTCAGCGACCACTCACTCTCTACCTGAAGACGACCGAGGTCGGAGGGTTCGTCAACCCAACAATGAAGCCTTTCCCGATGGGAGACTGGCCGGCACTCATGAACGCGATCAAAGATGACCTGAAAGAGTTTCTGAAGCAGAAAGACATTCGGGAAGATGACATCATGATCAATCCGGGGTATGGCGTGTATGGGCTTCAATGACAGGCAGAACCACATCTCGGAAGGTATTCGTCGCCCCGCGGACGGGTTCGCCGAAACCTTCAAGGTGAACGTGTGCGCCGGGCATGCGGCGTGACTAGGAGGCAAGGGAAGTCCTCTACCCGGGCAAATAGCGCAGAGCCGGAGAAATATTGCACTTCCGGCTGGACACTTCACAAAACCGGGATTACCATTACTGCATCAATATTTGTAATGGAGCCGCCGGATACGTGATCCGTAAGTCCGGACTTCGGCGAGCTCAGTCGAACCGTGGTGTGGGAGGAGAGAGGACGCGAGTCATCTCCCTATCCCGATTCTGCGAATGAAGATGAAAAGAATTAGGTACATTATTGCTTTCTTGCTTGTCTCCGTTCTGGCTACGGGGTGTATGAAGCGGAAGCTCCCCGAGAAAGTCTCAATGCTTGGTGACAAGTTCAAATTGGTTGATGTGCACTTGGCCAAGTCGGGTTGTGTTGTGGCTCGCCAACCGGTCGACGCATCCGCATTGCGGACCCGTGAAGGCTATGAATATCGGGTCTATGATTGCACGAGCGCCCTGCCGTCTCTGGTGCAGATTCAGGTGTCACTGTCGACAAATGGAGAACTTCTGGTGGATACGTGCACAACGCCCGCACGAGGGTCACCTAAACAAACCCTAAAGAATCCTTCTGACGTCACGGGTGACGTGATAATGGATTTAGACAAATACTGGATGACCGTCGACAAGGACTATGCACGAAGGCACAGTGTCTTTGTGGATTCTCGACATGACGATGTATCTGAGAGAGAAGCGTCGTGCATCTGGCTTGGCAAACAACTTGAGGCCGAGGATAAGACCCTTGCGGAAACAGAAGCCGCGCTTCACGGTGAGGAGTCCAGGCCTCAACCTGACGAATCGCGACTCCGGGAACTCAGAAGAGAAGTCTCAAATCTCAAAATATCTCGCGAGGGAATAGCCAAACGAATTGCTGAATTCAGGAAGATGGGCGGAGAGGCAGAACCAACAACTGAACCGTATTCAAAATAGCTGCGTATCTTGAAACGGTTAGTCGAGTCGTTCGCCGGACTTGAAATAGTGCCAGATTAGAATGTTGGCCCCGGCAGGTA
Organism: Lentisphaerota bacterium; assembly: GCA_041306605.1. GTDB lineage: Bacteria > Verrucomicrobiota > Kiritimatiellia > UBA8416 > JAQBFJ01 > JBFZFB01. The sequence goes on from JBFZFB010000180.1 coordinate 2,433, forward strand.
CACATCAGAGCGCGGCCAGGGTTTGTCTGATAATTCCTTTATCATTACCGTCGCCTGCTTTCTGTACGGGGTGTTGTTGTCTGCGTTGTATGAGTCGTGGTAAAGGTTGTTGACTTGAGTGTATCCGCTTGAAGAGTATATTTCCGGTCTGCCGAATAGAACAGCGAAAACGAATCCGTTCTGAATCAGCCATTCGTGAGCGCGAACCAGCATTGCCTTGACAAATTTTCTTCCTCGAAAATCGGGGTGAACGCATACCTCCGCTATGCCTCCAATACGGTATGTCTGGTTGTCAGCCAGAATTTGTTTTTCATGAACTCCAACGTGAGCGATGATTGCTTTGCGATCGTCGCGGATGACCCAGCGGTTGGGGTAGGGCTCGCGGAAATAGCGCCTCTCTTTGAAAACCATGTCTTCCGGTTTTGTGAAGCAGAGTGAGAACAGATTTCTCAGTTCCTGATCCAGCAACTCGTTCACGGAAGAATCAGAAAGATATTCGACAGCAGTTTTATTTTCTTTTCTCATTCTGTTGCTGTTGGAGAATTACAGCGCCGCCAAGATCGGAGGCTTTTGCTTTTTCCATATCTGTCCAGAGAGTGCCTTGTCCGGCATGTATGATATTGATGAGCACGTTTGTATTAAGTTTATTAGCCAGTTCGTGAAGCGTGTAAGCTGACGGATCATCGAACGCTTTAGCTTTGAGTTGAAGGCCGTTTGCTTTTTCGCCTTCCGTCATTTTCAGTGCTGACGCGCCTGCCTGAGACAGTTTTCTTATGGTATTTGCAGAAATGCCTGCGGTTTCCTTTGCTATTTCGGCAACGCCTTTTTCGGTCCCGGCTTTTATTTCTGCTACTTGTTTTTCCTGGTCAGCTTTTATTTCCGCGCGTATTTTTTCTGTTTCCTGTCCGACCTGCTGTCTGCGCTGATCTATAAGGGTTTGTTCGGTATTGAGTTCGGCCAGTTTCTTGGCGGTGTTTTGTTTTTCCTTGTTGGTCAGGTTTTGTTCAATGGCAATGCTGGCCTGCTGTATGGGGTCGAGTATTTGCATAGGCACTTCAACATGACGGATGAGAGCGTTGTGAACTACAACCTGTTTCAGACCCAGCACTGTCGCCAGCGCGCGGGTGAGCTCGTTTTGGAACTTCTCGCGGCCTTCACCCATGATGAAATCCTGCGCGCCGTATTCAGAACCTTTATTGCGTGAAATGGATGTTATTTGAGGCATGATGACTTTGTCAACCAGAGCAGGCAGGTCGCCATACTGGCTGAATATCCATGCTATATTGTTAGGCATAAGCTCTATTTCAACGGTCATATCAAGGCTGATATTAAACCCGTCACGCGACGGGAACTCCACATATTCGGACAAGCCGAGCATAGGCTCTTCCGTGTCCGCCATCTGCTGAAGCTTGCTTCCTTCGACTTGCGTTGTTCGTGCTTTTTTACTACCTGATGCTGTGGATGCTGCTGGAACACGGAATGACTGAACGTTTTCAGATACGTAATCCATGCGTTTTCTTGTTTGTTTCTCAAGCATCTTGTTGTCCAGTTCTTCCATTGGAGCATTTTGTGATGCCATCTGACTCTTCGTTATAATTTCTCCGCCGGTACGTCCGAGAAGGGAGACCTGATTTATTCCCACTTCAAGGATGTCTATTTTGAATTCTTTAGGGTTGATGTAATACAGGCCGGGCTGAAGGATATCTTTTCTCACGCCTTTCTGTCCTTTTTCGGCGAACTGTCCGGTGACGGCTTGTTGGCCTGAAAGTGAAGTAACAACTCCGGCGTATCCTACTGGTATGCTTATGGCATCCACGATATCAATTTGGTAGCCATAAGGATTCATTCTGTATTTGCCGGGGCCGAGAACCTTTTGCCATATACCTTTCTGGTCAGGTTGCGCCAGAAACTCTCCCGGAGGCAGGTCAGCGCCTACTTTTGACGTGACGATGCCGACTTTGCCGGCAGGTATTGTTATCATGCGCATTATTTCGCGCGAAAACATTATGGGGTTGAGGAAGTGACGGCCTTCGCCGAGAACTTCTTTCCGGACGCCTTTCTGTCCTTTATCGGCCAGTATCTGGCCGGGGGGCAGTGTTTTGCCGCTTTTGGCTGTTATGACAGCCATCTGTCCGGGCTCAATATAAAATCTGCAGAAGCCCCACGTCCATATAAACCAGGGTATGAAGACGATAGCCGATATTGTGATTAAGAGTTTTGTCCTTGTCATTTCGACACCTCCTTTCCTTTGGGAAGGTAAGGAACGAAGATTGTGCCGAGCCCCTGTTGATCATCACTGCTTAAGATGGAGTTTATTCTCGGGCCGATCCGTTGATAAAACAGATAGCGCGCCAGATTCATGCCTGTTCCAAAAGCTTTCACCTGATCGGTCAGCACGGAAGCTTCGGCCGTATTCTGGGCGCGGATGGCGTCGCGCTGTCCTTCGGCGGTAAGAATCGTGGCATCTGCCTGAAACGCAGCGGCGTCATATTTTACTTTTTCCACTTCGAGATCCTTTCTTGCGGCGATGAGTTTAACCTCCTGTTCCTGCTGGGCGTTGATTACCGCAAGAATCCTTGCTGTGTCGGCCTGTACGCGTTCCTTGTTTTGTTCGGCCAGCATTTCCTGCTTCACGAGTTCTGCCTGTGACTTCGCCTGTTCAATCTGCTGGTCATATTTTTTTGCTTCCTGCACGGCCATTTCGCGGTCTCTGCTGATGCTTGCTATCTGATCAGGCACAGAGATCTTGCGTATAAGCACCGACTTGACGTCCAGCCCCCAATCCTTGCATTTTTCCCGCAAGTGCAGTTCGAGGTCGTTTTGGAATTTCTGACGGGTTTCGCCGACTATGAAATCTATTGCCGGGTGTTTACTGCCTTCGATGCGGCTGAATCCGCGCGCCCGCGGGAGGATCAGTTTTTTGATTATATCGTCCATATCTCCCACGCGGTGCGTCAGGAGCGAGGAATTTTCTCTTGTCAGAGCGAATTCTATTGTTCCTTCAACATCAACAGTGAAGCCGTCCAGTGTCAGGAATGTTATGATGTCCTTGCCGCTCATTTCAAAACGCTGACTCTGCAGATTAACTTCGACCACTTTGACCATGTAAGGGTTCAGGTAATATGTTCCCGGATCAAGCACGTTTGTCATGACACCTTTCATATCCGGTTCGGTCAGGAAAGTGTTTTTCTTTTCAGGTGCCGGGTCGGAATTAAGAACGTCATTGCCGACTAGAGAAACGATGACGCCTACGTGGCCGGGTTTTATTGTGATGGCGTCGAACAGTGCCACGTCGAATGCGTAGGGGTTAATCCTGTATTTGCCGGGGCTGAGCACATCGGGCATGATTCCCTTGGTGCCGTTTTCCGCTATGATTCTGCCGAGCGGCAGATCGTTTCCGTAAAGGCGTGTTAGCACGGCGAGTTTGCCGGCCGGTATATCTGTGATGTTGTGTATTTTCCAATCCCATGTATATGGGTTTTTGAACCAGCGGCCTTCGGACAGGACGTCAAGCTGAATGCCTTTCTGTTTCGTGTCGAGCGCCATGATGCAACCGGAAGGTAAATCCTGTCCTGTCTTTTTGATCAGCACGGCGATTTCGTCCGGGCCGGGTTCAATACGGCACCCGAACCAGATGAAGAGGGGAATGAATATAAGCAAAACGAAGATGGAAAAAGCGCCAGTCGCTTTAAAGTTAAGCGATTTGAGTATGGATATGTTTATTTTTTTACGGTTATTGAAGGAGCTATCGTTAAGATTCATGTTTTTTACCTCCCATGTTGTAGTGCGCCTTATAATATCCAATAATTTTGCTATGGCAAGATATAAACCCATATTTTGCGTTTGAAAACAATTAAACCCGGATATTGTGTGAGTATGGTGCAATATCCGGATTAAGCTTTCAGCGAGGAATACGAAAGAACTATTATGGAAGTTTGCGCTTGCTTAGACAGTCCAAATCCGGAAATAATATCACCAACTTAACTTTAACATTTTTAAACAGAACATCGAGCCTGTAAATCCGTTTTCCGACAGACTCGTTAGGGCCAGAGTACGTCAAGGATTACGTTTCTATCAATCAGTTCGCGGCATAGGAGGAAAACCACATGAACGAACAGGAACACAAACGCCTCCGCCCCAGCGGTGGATACCGCGACTTGCGTTCATTTCGCACATCGAGCATCGTCTACGATGCCACAGTCTCGTTCTGTGAACGTTTTCTCGACAAACGTTCACGCACAACAGACCAAATGGTGCAGGCCGCTCGAAGCGGACGGCAGAACATCGCCGAAGGAAGCCGCGCCTCCGCAAGTTCAAGCCAGACAGAACTGCGCCTTGTCACCGTCGCCCGCGCAAGCCTCGACGAACTCCTGCTCGACTACGAGGATTTCCTGCGCCAGCGCAACATTAAGCAGTGGACCAAAGATGATCAGGAAGCTCAGGCAGTGCGCAACGTAGGGAGAACTTGGGTGAATCAGACTGATTCGCCTGATCAGCCTGAGCAAGCTGCACTTTATTCACCCTGGCTACAATCACCCGACCCCGCCATTGTTGCCAATGCAATCATTTGCCTGATTCACCAGACCAACTACCTGCTGGATAAACAGCTTTTATCGCTTGAGCAACAGTTCATCAAAGGTGGCGGCTACAGTGAACAACTCGCCGCCGCACGGATTGCCGAACGGCAAAAGCAGAGCGAACCTGCCAAAGCTCCATCCTGCTCTCTTTGTGGTAAGCCAATGACATTACGCACAGCCCGTAAAGGCAAGAATGCCGGCTCGCAATTCTGGGGCTGTACCGGTTATCCCGACTGCAAAGCCACCCTGCCCCTTGAAGCCACTGCCCAATCCGCCGGAGGAACCCCATGCTAGACACCGAAAGTTATTCTTGGCGATATTGTCGGGATAGAAGGATTTGCTCCAAAGCGGATGAAGAATTATTGAAATTTTGACTTGTTTGCCCCGCTATTATTCACGATAATTTATTCAGTTATTAAGTTATTGTAACGTGTGTTATGGAAATGTTGGCCAGACAGGGGAATATATTTGAATTCCTGTGCAGGTATTTGTAACATAATGACCATGAAGCATTTCTTGTTTAGTGACTTGGTGCCTGACCGCTCTATCCTGCGGCGGCGTGATTCCAGCAGGAGCAAATGTCTAATGCCTGGGAACGACCCTGATGAGAGAAGAATCATGAGAGGAACCATCAGATGTCTGCTTTTGCATGTTTGGCTGTTGACCACGTTACTCCTGCCGTTGACGGCTAATGCGGAAGATGATGGCAGTTCGAGGGAATCACCCGTCAATAGCACAGCCGTTACCTCACAGGTGCTCAGAGTGTATTCCGCAAAAGACGGTGACGCTTGCTTCCGTTCATACGTTGTATCGTGGAAGGGGCAAGAGGCCGTAGTCGAAGACATTCTGCATCAGACAGAGTATAAGCTAGGCGACCAGATTGTCTTCCTTGCTGTGAATATGCGCAATCCAGCTGGCGATAATCTGCCCCGTCTTCTATCTTTTCTGACTATGCCACTTTGTTCTGACTCCACAGAGAAGAAAGGAAATACCCAGCAACAAAGTGGTGGTTATTCGTTGCCTGCTACGTGTTCGTCGGCGGGAGATGATGGCGGTTCAAGAGAGCCACCCGCCAATGTTACAGCCGTCACCTCACAGGTACTCAGAGTGTATTCCGCAAAGGACGGTGACGCTTGCTTCCGTTCATACGTTGTATCATGGAAAGGGCAAGAGGTCGTCGTAGAAGATCCTCTACTGAGGACAGAGTATAAGCTAGGCGACCAGATTGTCTTCCTTGCTGTGAATATGCGCAATCCAGCTGACGATAATCCGCCCCGTCTTCTGTCTTTTGCGACAAGCTACAAACAGCTGAAGTCACCAGAGAAGATAGGAAATGCCGAGCAACAAGGTGGTGGTTATTCGTCGCCCGCTACGCGTTCGTTGAAAACCACACCTTGAGCGTTGCTGATTTTTTCTGCAATATCAGGATCAGGTTATATGTACCTGCTGGGTTTGGCCGGGATGGGTGAAGATTATCTGGCATGATATCATTTTTTCCGGCAGTTGGAGAATATAGGACAATGCCTGCCGGTATAAGAACATCTGATCACGGTATTTCTCAATAGCGGCAGTTATTTGTTCGTCCGTTTGAATTATATTGCTCTTGTAGTCAATTATAACCGCTTGCGATGGGGCACCGGAAATGTCCCTGATGATGGTGATACGATCGAACATGCCGGAAATAATCTTGCCGTCTTTGATGATTTCAAACTTTTTCTCGCGCCATAAGTTGACTATCCCGGATGAAGCCGGTTTTGACAGCGCGGCTTTTATGCCCGCTTTTTGGACCGATGTTCTAAATTGTTCACAGACGTCGCGTTTTACTTCCGCAGTATCAGTGGATGTCTCCAGCCATTTTTCTATGATGTTTTCAATATCCGCGTCTTCAATCCATTCAATTTGTTCAAACAGGGAATGTATGGCCGATCCGAAGTCTCTGGTTCGGCCGGATTTTGAATCGAAGAGTTTGGATGCCTTGCATTCGAATTCGTCCTGCTTGGAAGGTTCAATATATTCCAGTTTTTTACGCCGGGACGGTTTGGACGCGAATTCGCGAAGAGAGATTTGCTGAGATTTTTTGGCGGACGGTGTTTTGTTCAATGCTATAGCTTTGTACCAATCGCGGTTGCCTGATTCGTAAAGGCGGGTATATCTGGTGTTATTGATGGTTATGTCTTTCTGATTGTTTTCAGATTCCCTGCATAACTGTGCTCTTAAGACTGAGGCATGAGTTATGGAAGATGTGCTTTTAGGGGGAGGCAGTGAAATCATATATAACGCGCGTTTGGCTCTTGTTAGAGATACATAAAGCACGCAAAGCTCGTCGAAACAGGCTTCTGCTTCGGCTTTTTTCCATTCTTTTGATAATACCGGATCGTGCTCGGCAATTATTCTTCGTGGTGTTTTGAGAATCCATTTTGATGTTTCGCTTGATCCTGTCATCATTTCATTTCTTAAGGAGGTCATGCCTTTACTGCTTTTCAGATCGGGGAGAATAACGATGTCGAACCCGAGTCCTTTTGCCTGGTGCACAGTCATTACCCTGACGGCGTTATCAACGGCAAGATCGTGGGTCTGATAATTATCTATGAATCTCAGAAATGCCGAACAATCCGTATTGCCGCCGGTATCGAATTCGGTGGCGGCGCTGATAAGATCTTCCAGGCGTTTTTTTCCGAAATCGTCGAGGTGCACGCTGTTATCCATCCGGTTTCCCCATTCGCGCATGAGGGATTGAAAGCCGTCAGTCTGTATCTTCTTCAGGATTGCAATTGTCAGATTTTCGCTGTTAAGGCCTGCGCTGGTTATGCACGTGCCGAGCGGGCTCATTTGAAGGTGCTGCCACGCAAATGTGTCGCCCGGATGCGCGGCGTATTGCACAAGGGCAAGCAGGCATTGCACAACGGGATTGTCTTTGATCGCGGCTTTGCCTTCGTGAATGGTTACAAAATCCGGGCACTGGCTTCTGAGCAGGTCTGCCAATTCCTTGCCGGTTTTGTTGTCACGCACCAGAACGGCGGTTGAAAGTCCGCGCCTGATGGGATCTATTTCACGCAGGAGCGATGCTGTGGCGAGGTGGCAGGCGGTATTGTCCCTGCTGTTACTGTCGGTGTCAGGTTGAGGTTCAATGAACATGACATGTCCGTCTCCGGGAACTTTATCCGGTTCACAGGCGTGTTCCTGCCATGAGTTCCGCCACTCACTGACAGCGCCGTCCGGCAGGCCGGCGTGCGATAAATTTCCGAATACGCGATTGACGGTGTCTATCACCGGCTGGCAAGAGCGGTAGGATTTGCTAAGCGGTACCTGTTTAATTGAATGAGGGTACTGTTTTAAGATATTGCCGAAAAGGCGGTGGTTGCCGCCGCGCCAGCTGTAAATCGCCTGTTTAATATCGCCGACATAAAACAAACTGCGCTGACCGCTGTTATCCTGAATGATCTCATCTATCAGGTTCTGAAGAACAGCCCACTGAAGATCGCTTGTATCCTGAAATTCATCCAGTAGCCAGTGATCGAGTTTGCAATCGAGCCGATAGTCAATATACAGGCGGCCGTCCGCTGCGGGTGACCTGCTCAAGCCGGTTCCGGTGCCTTGTATGCCGGACGGGGAGAGCAGATGTTGCGCGTCGGTGAATGTGAGATTGCCGGTCTGCCGGCTTGTAATGTCGTACATGGCTTCATATTGTTCAAGGATCTGGAACAGGCCTTGAGTTTGTTTTATGGTCTTGTGTAAATCAGTGCAGACAAGGTGGAGCATAAGCTGGTGAAGCAGGACGCATGCTTCGCTGTCAATTTTGTATTCTTTTCGTCCGTATTCGAGTGAGAAAGATGCTTTTTTCAAATCTTCCAGATGGGCAAGCAGTCTTTCGAGGATAGTGCCGTTTCCAATAGAAGTATCCCACGATGTGTGCTCGTTGTAATTGCCTGCGAATTTAATTAAATTGTTCATGCTGTCTATCATCTTGCCGGGGTAGTTGGTGGAATTCAGCCAGTCAGAAAGCTTTTGGGCGGATTGAGCGGGGTTGGATGTTTTTTCAGGTTGCGGGAAATTGTTGTGCCAGATTAGCGCCTGGTTTCCCCACGCGTTTTTATCGGGTATTAACTGAAAGAAGCGTCTTAAATTGTCTATGAACGAATCAAGTTTGCTTTCGACATCTTTCTCTTCGTTGCCGAATGTCGCCAGTTTAAAAGCTTCAAGAAATTTGCATTGGGCATTTTTGTCCGTGAAAACAGGATTGAATATTCTGGTCAATGTTTCCTGGCGGATATCGTTGGCGGCGATGTTGTCTTCATCCATAATTTTGAAATCAACAGGGATGCCCAATTCTGCAGGAAACGCGCGCGCTACGCCGACGATGAAGCTGTCAAGGGTTCCGATATGCATGCGGTGAAGGTTGTTCAGAAATACACGAAGCATGGCTAGAAAATCTTTCTGCTGTAAATCAGGCATTCCGATCAGTGATGCTGTAAGTCCGGCATTCACCGGTGATTGTGCGGATGTGCTGAGGCGATTGACTATGGAGTCGAAAATTTCACCTGCTGCCATGCGGGAGAAGGTAAGCGCGCTGATACGGTCAGGCATGATATTGCCGGCCAGAAGACCGATGTAGCGGTTGGCAAGCTGAAAGGTTTTGCCTGATCCGGCAGAGGCGGATATGGCTATGTGGTCTTGTTTGCTTGAAGTTGTTTTTTGTTTTATCATATATGTTATTGAAAATAGAAAGCTTCTTTTGAGGTGTTTAAAAAGAGGTTTGCGAAATCGTCATACTCAACTTTTTCTGCTGGCGGCCAGAATATATGTTCTTGAATTCTGGTGATTATATTTTGTGCGCACGTTATGGCTGATTGCATGATTTCATCATCGAATCCGTCCCAGTTCAGTATATCTGTGTCGTCAGCCGATCTTGGTATGCTAAAAAAAGCCGGAGCCGATGGGCGCATGCTGGTATTGCTGGATACAAGAAACATATATAAAGGCAATTGCAGGTCGCGCCAGTGTTCGCTTTCGCCTGCGGCGGCAATAAGCTTTGTGAATTCAGGAGTGTTGCTATTGTCTTTTTTGATATGTTCGGTTTTAGGTTTCTTGCTTTTTGAGCCATCTGAAGTCTTGTAATCAATTATTCTTATTGCGCCGTTATGCCGGTTGCGGTCGATTCTGTCTATCCGCCCTTTGATTATCATGCCGTTGAGTTCTGTTTTGTATTCGGTCTCAGCTTGAATGATTTCCCATTCTTGATTGACGAGATCAATGTGGGCGCGGGCTGCGGCGCGCAGGCGTTGTTTGCCGGAGTCGAGGGTGATCATTAAGGGCAGAGGCAGGGGATTGCCGTAGCGGTTTTTCATCCAATGATCCGCTTTATTGCAGAGGAACATTTCCAACTCTTTCTGTTCGCGGCATTGGGCGATTTCCTTGTTGCGGGCCATTTCGTTCAATGCCCAGTGTATCATATCGCCGAAGTCTCTCGCGTCCATTCCGGACTTCTGGTCGTCCAGTGCTTTCATTTTTAAAACATGTTTAAGGTAAAATCTGAACGGGCACGAGAGGTAGTCTCTGAAGGAAGTGACGTTCAGCTCACCGGGATGCTTGAGATTCCGCATGGCTTCTTCCGGCGTGGCCGGTTTGAGTTTAAAGCTGATTGTTGACGGCGGGGTATTGCGGTGTTCGTCTGTTTGTCTGAAAAGCAGTTCTGCCCGTGCAGGGAGTTCCTTATCGTCGCATCTGAAAAAGATGCGGGAAGGTTTAAGCGGGTCGCCCGCGCTGTTTGTTTTGCCGGCGATGAAACACACGCGGCCGCTGTTCCTGCGTGATTCAATAAAGCCGCGCGTTAGAAAGGCATCTCTTGCGAAACGGCTGGCGTTGTCTCTGAGTTGTAATATTGAACGCAATGAATCAGGCAGGAATGCATCGCCGGTCCGGCTTTGCGGTACAGTTCCTTCATTCATGCCGGTTACAATAAGAAAAGGAGCGTCATTCCAGGTGAGTTCCAGCCAGCCTTCGAGATCAATGGCTGTTTTCTCGCGCTCGTTATGATATTCCTGTTCGCCTAATCTGCGCAGAATGAGTGTCAGGATGGATTTTCTATCGAGCAGTGATTCGAGATCGGGCCGGGTTGTGAATTCCTGTAGAATGGAGTCCATTTTCTGGGTTGCCTCCAGTAGTTCCTTGTCGTTGAGGTTGCGGGTGTTGATTATGCGCGGCTCGTATATTGTCTGGCAGAACGAACGAATGGCGTCGGCCGGGTTCTGTTTTTGAAAATGATCGATGAGCGTGCGTACTGTTTGAGAGGCCTTGCGCAGGTTGTTATAAGAGTCGGATTCAAGGTGCCTGCTTTGCGTGATGTCGTCAAACAGCAAGGGCAGATATTTGTTTTGAAACTCGTCAATTTCCTTGAGCAGGTTGCGCGGCTTGATGTTCAGGTCGGATTTTTCCAGAAAGTTGAGTGCATCATGATGGCGCAGGAATGTGCTGAACGCTTTGTAAGTATTGTTCGTAACGAGGCTTATGAAAGACTCGATCAGTTTATAAGCGGGGTGATCTTTCATGATTTTGTTTGCGGGGTTGAAGGCAGGCAATCCTGATTCGGCTAGATCCTTTTCGATATGCGGGATGATTGATTTATCGGGAACGCCTATTGCAATGTCGGATGGTCCGATTGATTTGCTTTCGGCGGATATTTCTTCGATGACTCTGCGGCTTTGCGCCTGTGGTGAGCTGGCGAGAATGATGTTGGCTTGAGGATCGGGTATATCGAACAGCAGGTGCATCCATTTTGCAGGAATGGGGCGGCCCCATTGATCGAAATGATCGGCCATCGATTCCGGAGCGTGAACAAGGATATCGACAGTGATTTTCTCTGCGAGCTGTTCAAGAGCCTTTATCATGAGAAGAGAAGGGTCCGGTACGGCCGCTATGATTATTCTGTTTATATTTTCCGGCGGGGCGGGGCTGGTTGCCAGTGATATTTTGTTGAGGCAAGGGTCTGTCAACCCCGCTTTCTCGACGCGGTCTATGTAGGCTTTTTCGAGTCGAGCCATATCGAGCCAGCGTTGAGGTTCTTCCAACTCGGTGTTGTCCGGCATGTTTGATATCTGGTATCCGCCGTCGGTCAGTGTGTTGCGGAGGTTTTGCATCATTTCGCCCATGCGCATGGCCCATGAGAAATCATTATTATGTTTGGGTCCGGGGAAGAGGTTGGGGTAGTCGTTAAGATTGGAACGAGAGAGCAGGTTTGTCCAGAGTGCTTTAACCATTGTGGCTGATGCCTCGCGCGGATTTTTTTTATGCGGACGGAAGAGAGAGCTGGGTTCTTCTATGCGTGCGGAGAGCATGGCGGCGTTGTGCCGGGCGCAATACAGGGTCATAGCTTCGCGGAGGTGCCTGCCGGCCTGGCGTGTGGGGACGATTATCAGGTCATGTTGAAGGTCGATGATTTTTCTATCCGGCCCGGTTAGAGATGAAAGTATGAAATGAGATACTATTGTGGTGATTGGTTTATCCCAGCCGAGAAAATGTAATGTTGCTCCCATGCCATAGAATATAAAGAGACATAGACATGCGGGCAAGCGTCATCTTATTGTTTTACATGGTGATGAAAAGGTTATATAAGTTGATGGATATTTTAACTTTACATCTGGAGTGAAACAAAAGAAAAGAGAGTGCAGAAATGATATGGGGCATAGTTTCATAAAGCTGGGAAAATCCTTTAAAATAAAGCCGATCGAAAACTCCCCTTGTTCGCTGGCGTGTCCGCTGGTGACAAATGTGAAGGCGTATGTGTCTCTGGTTGCCGCAGGACGTTTCGCAGAAGCTCTGGAAGTGGTGCGCCGTACTAATCCGTTTCCGGGCATTTGCGGCAGGGTGTGTCCTCATGTTTGCGAACATGAATGCATCAGGGGCGAGATAGACAAGCCTGTAGCCATTGCCGCGTTGAAGCGGTTTCTTGCCGATTACGAGCTGCGTTGCGGGGCTATGCCCGGTTTGGCCGGGCCGGTTGATAAGCGGACAAAGAAAAGAGCGGGCAGTGTGGCAGTGATTGGGGCGGGGCCGGCAGGTCTTACCTGTGCCGCGGATCTTGCGCGGGAAGGTTACAAGGTGACCGTATTTGAAGCGCTGTCTGTTGCCGGCGGAATGATGGCTTTTGGAATTCCGCCATACAGGTTGCCGAAAGATATTCTCCGCGCTGAGATAGTTGCGATTGAAAATATGGGTGTGGAAATAAAATTAAATACGCGCATTGGCGACCGGCTGAAATTTAATGATCTTACCGGAAAATTTGACGCGGTGTTTATCGGGATAGGCGCGCAGAGACCGGCAAGACTTGGTGTTTCCGGTGAAGAAAATATAAAGAGTGGAATCGCAGATTGGGTTTCCCTGCTTTATAAATCCGCTTTTGGTAAGGCTGAAAAGCCCGGAAACAGGATTGTTATAGTTGGCGGCGGGAATACCGCGGTGGATTGCGCGCGTGCCGCTGTGCGGCTTGGCGCAGAGGATGTTCAGATTTTGTATCGTCGTTCGCGTGAAGAAATGCCGGCGTTTAAAGAGGAAGTGGATGACGCTGAAGATGAAGGAGTCAAAATCAATTTCCTTGCGGCACCCGTGCGGTTGCTGGCGGAAAAAGGCAAATTGACCGGTGTTGAATGTGTACGCATGCGGTTGGGCAAAAAAGACGAGAGCGGCCGCAGGAAGCCAGTGCCTGTAGAGAATTCCAAATTTATCATACCTTGTGATGCGGTGATTCCGGCTATAGGCCAGCAGGTGGAAGCGGCTTTTCTTGGCTCAAAGCATAAGCTGAAGATTTCTAAAGGGAACCTGCTGGAGGTTGACAAAGATACAATGGCGACCAGCATGAAGGGTGTGTTTGCGGGCGGAGACGCTGTTGCAGGCGCGGCAAGTGTGGTTGAGGCGATAGCGGCGGGGCATCGTGCCGCGGTATCAATAGACCGTTACATAAAAGGTCAGCCTCTCAAGGACAAGAAGAGCGCGTTGAATGAGATAGATGAGCTTACGCTGGAGTTTTCGGTTCCTCGCAGGATGTCACGCAACGCGGGTGCGCGGTTGCCGGCTGAACAAAGAAAGCATTCGTTTGCGGAAGTTGAGCAGGGCTTTACCAAGGCGCAGGCTGTGGCGGAGGCTGAAAGATGTTTGCGCTGTGGTTTCTGCACGGAGTGCGAGGAATGCGTGGGTGTGTGTGAAAAGAAACAGGTTATAATCAAGCCTGCCGGATTGAATGATGCGCGGATGTTGAGAGAGCCGGGGATGTTGGTGCGTGTTCCGCAGGATGTGCATCGTAAGATTGCCGGCAAGGGTGTTATTTCGTCAAAGTACAAAGCGAAGAAACACGAGATATCCGTTTTTACATCCAAGGTAGATGAACATTTATGCCGGGGCTGCGGATTATGCGAGGAGATTTGCGGGTACTGTGCCGTGAGAGTATTGTATCGCGGTGACGGGGTTTTTACCGCGCAGGTTAATGAAGATGCGTGTCGTGGCTGTGGCGCGTGCGTGGCGGTTTGTCCTACCGGCGCGATTGATCAGAATCATTTTACCGCGAAACGGATAAATCAGGTTACAGGCAGGAATCTCCGTTCCGGTAAAGACAGGTTTCCCATAGTGGTGTTTGCGTGCAGGTGGAGCAATGTTTTGAAGAAGATGTCAGGTAAACTGCCAGTGGAAGTTGTTGGTGTCATGTGCACAAGCCGCATAATTTCAGGAGATGTTTTGAGGGCATTTGAGAATGGCGCCGCTGGCGTGTTGATACTTGGCTGTGCGGATGACGCATGTCATTACGAATTCGGAAGCCGCGCGGCTGGTGAGAATATTCAACGGGTGGCGAATACCATGTCTTTGCTGGGTATGAACAGGAGTCGTTTGAAAGTTGTGAAGATTCCTACCGGCGGAGATGCGGATCCGGCAGACATGGTGAAGGATTTTGTCAGAGAGATAAAAAAGATCAACGGGTGATTAAAATGGCAGAGGCAGAGAAAAAACTGGTTGATAAGTATAATATTTCCGATGTGGCGGAATACGCGTGCAAGTTAAATGAGGCGTGTCCGGTGGCAAGGGTGAATCCCGGGTTTTCACCGGAAAAAATAGCGAAGCTTGCCGTGAAGAATGCTGGGGAACTGCTGAAGAGTCCGATGATATGGGAATGTCTGGCCTGCGGCTTATGCGAAGTGGTTACTGGCGGGCGGGTGAATATGTCTTATTTTGTGCGTGATATGCGCCGTCGAGCTGTTGCTGGGGGTTTTTGCGGTACAGCCACTCACGGCGGCATTATGATTACAGCGCAGAGGATGAGTGACAACAAACAGCTTAAGCCCAATCGTACCGGGTGGATTACTAAGCCGTTGAAAGCGACGTTCAATAAAGGCAAATATTTGTATTGGGTTGGCGGTGCTCCTTTTTTTGATTCTGTTATGCCGGAATTGAATACTGGCGCGCTTGATTCAGCACGTGCGGCAATTTTACTGCTGAACAGGCTTGGTATTGAACCTGTGGTGTTGAAGGAAGAGCGTTTCTCCGGGCATGATCTCTTGTGGGCCGGGGATGAAAAAGGGTTTCGCGGTCTGGCTGAAAAAAATCTTGCGGCAATAAAGAAGTCAGGTGCGGAGACGGTTATAGTTTCATCGCCGGAGGATTACTATGCGATAGCAAAAAGTTACAGGGAGTATTTCGGAGAGTTGGATTTTAAAGTGTGCCACATAACGGAGTTTATCGCGAAGAACTTGTCGAAGTTGAAGTTTAAAGAATACAAAGAACGCGTGGCGTATCATGATTCCTGCAGACTGGGGCGTGGTATGGATGTTTATGACGCGCCGCGTCAGATACTGCGCGCCATTCCCGGTTTGGAACTGGTTGAAATGAAGAACACGCGCGAGATGGCTGTATGCTGTGGGACATCGTGCTGGATGAACTGTAACAAATATTCCAAATTGATGCAGGTAAACCGCTTGAAAGAGTCGGCCGATGCCGGTGCCCGGGTGCTTGTTTCTGCTTGTCATGAGTGTGTCATACATTTCCGTTGTGCCATGAGGTCAGAAGCATGGCGGCAGGTTTTTGTTGATGTTAAAGATTTGATCACGCTGGCAGGGTCACTGCTGGAAGATTAGGGCGAAAGAGAGAAAAATTGTGGGTAGAATAGAAAAACATCCGATTTTGCCGGGTCATGAGCGGAAGGAAGTTCCTTTCACGTTCAACGGTCAAAAGCTTATTGCGAAAGAAGGCGAAGTAATTTCCTCGGCACTTCTAGCGCAAGGGATTAGTATATTCGGTCATCATCCTCATGATGGCGCGCCGCAGGGTATTTACTGCGCGAACGGTCAGTGTTCGCAGTGCATGGTTATCGCGGGCGGGCTTCCCGTAAAGGCGTGTATGACGATAGTTACGCCGGGCATGACGGTGAGAAGTTGTGATGGAAATCCGAAAATTCCTGAAGATGACACTGTTCCTGATATGGTGGAAGTGCCGACGATCAAGACGCCGTTTCTTATTATTGGCGGAGGGCCGGCAGGTCTTTCCGCCGCCGTGGAGCTGGCAAAGTGCGGCATACGCGGCATACTTGTCGATGACAAGCACGAGCTGGGTGGAAAGTTAACTTTGCAGACGCACAAATTTTTCGGGTCCCGCGATGATTGTTATGCCGGAACCAGGGGTAATGATATTGCGTTTATACTCAAAAATGAGTTAAAGAAACACGGTGGTGATCTTGTGGATGTGTGGTTAGATTCACCGGCGATAGGCGTGTTTCGTGATGGTAAAATAGGTATTGTTAAGAACGGTAATTATATTCTTGTTGAGCCGGAAGTGCTTCTTGTGGCTACAGGCGCGCGCGAGAAAGCGCTGGCGTTTCCGGGATGCGACCTGCCGGGCGTGTATGGTGCCGGCGCGTTTCAGACACTGGTTAATCGGGATTTAGTGATTCCTACGAACAGGCTGTTTATCTGCGGCGGCGGTAATGTAGGGCTGATCGGCGGCTATCATGCCATACAGGCCGGGATTGAGGTCGTGGGATTAGTGGAAGCGTTGTCCGAATGCGGCGGGTATAAGGTTCATTTAGACAAGCTGTTGAGGCTGGGTGTTCCTGTATACACGTCTCACACCATTCTTCGCGCGGAAGGGAAAGAACAGCTGGAGAAGATAA
>JBFZFB010000181.1:0-8370 GCA_041306605.1 Lentisphaerota bacterium
GATTACGGATGTTATGACGCCGCAGGCAACTCCGGACAGCCGCCCGGCTCTTGGTATATCATGCAGAGCTCTTCCGGCTTCACCACTAAAACTTTCGGCTATGCCGGCACCGTCCCTATCGTCGGCGATTTCGACGGCGACAGCAAAGATGATTACGGATGTTATGACGCCGCAGGCAACTACGGACAGCCAGCAGGCTCTTGGTACATCATGCAGAGCTCTGCCGGCTTTACCACTAAAACTTTCGGCTATGCCGGTACCGTTCCTATCGTCGGCGATTTCGACGGCGATAATAAAGATGATTACGGATGTTATGACGCCGCAGGCAACTACGGACAACCCGCAGGCTCTTGGTACATCATGCAAAGCTCTGCCGGCTTCACAACCAAAACTTTCGGCTATGCCGGTACCATTCCGCTGGGAAGCACTATCACAAGTCCATGATTAACCCATAAACAGGGTTTTTATTTTTGATAAAAGATCAGTGAATTAATGGGGATCTGATTTTCATCCAAATCGTCACCAGTTTCAATTGTGCCATCGGTAAGCCTGTATAATGTTGTCGGCTGGTTCCATTCTGAACCGCATATTTCAAACGCGCTTTTCTTGGCTGTAATGCGTCCGCCGTAAATATAATCAACCAGCATTTTGGTGCCTGCCGGCAGGTCTTCCAGCGCGGCAACTTCCATTTCATCGCCCCTTTTAACGCTTCCATTAGTCAGAAAATATATTGTGGTTTTGCTGTTTATGTCCTTATCGGCAATATCACGCGCTGTTTTTCCGTCAACACCTATTGTCTTGATAACTTTCGAAACCTGCGCTGACTCCGCAGGTGAGTTCTTGGAAACAGGCGCACGGCGCGTATCTGCACCTGCAGAAGCAACACTGGCAGGCGGCTTCTCTTCCCGTGCACTGCCGTAAAGCGCTCTTGCAAGTTCATAATCGGCTATGATCAGTCTACCCGCTTTGACATCAGGATCGTACAAAGGTTTTTTTGACAGACCCAGCTTGTAACGGACGGATGTCTGGGCAAACTGCATTCCACAGCGCTTGCGCCCGCGATGCCGCTTTTTGTGCCACCGGTTGGGCTCGCCATAAGCCACCATGGAATGA
The DNA here is from genome assembly GCA_041306605.1 of Lentisphaerota bacterium. Taxonomy (GTDB): domain Bacteria; phylum Verrucomicrobiota; class Kiritimatiellia; order UBA8416; family JAQBFJ01; genus JBFZFB01. The sequence goes on from JBFZFB010000181.1 coordinate 1,114, forward strand.
GTCAAAACTCTGTCGTCAGTCACCTTGTAAACGCCCTGAAGCCATGTTATCAGCCCTTTCAGGGATGCGTACTGCGCCGCTGTAATCGGTCTGTTGTAATAGCCCACCACCTCAATACCGATGGCATAGTTATCTATATCAACTCTGCCGCGCCACATGCTCACTCCGGCGTGATAAGCAACTTTGCGCCTGTTTATGACGTTATAAATGCGGCCCGATTCATCAACAAGGTAATGAGCCTCTCCGCGCTCATACACTTTATTCAAAGAGCCATCTCTGGCTCCTTCCGTGGTATGCAGAATAATATAATCCGTTCGGCGCCGCGCGGGCCGCTCTCTGTTTCTCGGACTGTAGTAACTGATAATGGGAATGGCTCCAGCCTCAAGGACTGAAATCATCAGCACAATCGCGCACAGGATAACTCTCATCCTCTGTCTCCCATTTTCATTCCGAGCCCCGGTTTTAAACCTTTTTATCCGCAAATCAAGTTTTCAGCCGTCATTTCCACAGGCGCCTTGAGACCCAGCAGAAACAGCACCGTGAGTGCAATGTCTGCCAGCTTGCCGCGCGGCAACAGTTTTGTCCCCGGCGAATCTTTGGCCACATATATCAATTCCACCGGATTCAGCGTATGACTTGTTTTTGTCATCCCTGTTTCCCTGTCTATCATTTCATCAGCATTACCGTGATCTGCCGTTATAAGAATACGCGCGTCCAGCTCCAGCAGTCTTTTAACGATCTTTCCAACGCACTCATCAACCACTTCAATGGCTTTTACTGCGGCATTGAAATCACCGGTATGCCCGACCATATCACCATTGGCATAATTAACAACGATGAACGCGTAAGGGTTATTTTCAAGCCTTTTCAAAAGTTCATTTGTAACACCATAAGCCTCCATTTCAGGATGACTCGCGAAAGTTGCCGGATCGAACCTGCTTTCGATCTGAACCTGCTCTTCATCTTTGTACGGATTGGTGGACTTGCCGTTAAAGAAACTTGTCACATGTCTGAATTTCTGGGTCTCGGCAATGCGCAGTTGTTTCAAACCAGCCCGTGCAACAACTTCGCCGAGAAGATTTTCCATGCCGCCACCTTCATCAATCGGACCCATCATGTAATTGGTGAATTCATTATAATACCGAGTCAAACCGACAAACATAACACGCGGCCGCGCCTTGAGTTTTCCGGGATAATTAAAATCCATAAACGCCATCGTAAGTTGAATAGCGCGGTCCTGCCTGTAATTTGTGTGCAGAACACAGTCGCCGTCTTTCACGCCGGCATATTCACCTATGCACACCGGCGGAATATATTCATCAAACATATCAACACCATCCGGTGTTTTATCGTTCTTGTAAGAAGCTTCCACCGCCTTTTCGGCTGTTTCCGCCCGGCGCCCTTCACAGGAAACAATGCAGTCATACGCCCGGTCAGTCAGCGCCCAGTTTTTCGACCTGTCCATGGCATAGTAACGCCCCATTACAGTGCCTATCATGCAATTGCCAACTTCACTCATCACAATATTAAGTTTGGCGATATATTCCAGTGTACTGCGCGGCGGCGTATCGCGCCCGTCAAGAAACGGATGAATCACAATCCGGCCTTTAGGATTCTCCTGCCTTGCGCGGCGCATGATCTTGAACAGGTGCTCCTGATGCGCGTGAACACCTTCGTCCTGAAGAAGACCCAGCAAGTGAAGACCTCCACCGCCCTTCTTCCAGCTTTCAACCAGATCTTTCCATTTAGAAGCTTTAAAAAGTTCGCCTGTCCGCAGTCCATCGTCAATACGTTTAAGTTCCTGAATGACAATTCTGCCGGCGCCCATATTAAGGTGCCCCACCTCGCTGGAACCCTGATAACCATCCGGCAGTCCTACAGGCTCGCCACAGCAGTCTAGAATGGTCCATGGATATTTCGATTTATAAGAACTGATATTGGGCGTGCGCGCCGCGGCAACAGCATTGCCCTTTGTTTCCTCGCTGAACCCCCATCCATCTCGAATAATAATCACTACCGGTCTTTGCATGATTTTCACTTCCCTTTCAATTCACCCATAATCCGGAATCGCCTGACAAATCCAACAATGCGGAGCATAATACACAAACTTACGACTGATGTATATTCTCTTTCTCTTAAAATACACAAAGTCTGCAGTTGTTTTTCCCTTGCCTGAAAGCAAAATCAGCTTGCCGTGAATTTTTTTTGTTTTTATGGAGACTTCCATCCATAAATCGGTTATCATTAATGCCATCTAACACTCATTCCGGACACCTCCGGTAAACATCAGAAAAAAGAAAGGGAAATAAGAAATGAAAAATATATCAGGATCGAAAGGATCAAAAGGAGCTTTAGCATACTTTGCTGTAATTATCTCAGGCCTGATGCTGGCTGGCTGTGGCGGAACAAAACAATCTCACGAATCAAAGCTGGTCATTGCCACTTCCGGCTCCGACACAATGGTAAACCTTGCTCAAATGTGGGCTGAAGCATATCTGCAAGTTAATTCTAATGTCATTATTGAAGTTGCGGGCGGAGGAACAAGTGTCGGCATCCGCGATCTGTCTCAGGGCGTCGTGACAATAGCCAACGCCAGCCGTGAAATGGAAGCCTCGGAAATTGAACAGATAAAACAAAAAACCGGCAAAACACCTGTTGAGTTCATAGTCGCCTATGATGCTTTGGCTGTATACGCGAACAAAAACAATCCTGTCGACACCCTCGCCTTGAGCGATCTCGCCGGCATATACGCGGAGGATGGGCAAATTGACAAATGGTCTCTACTCGGCATCAATATGCAGGCTCTCGGCGCGAATGACGAAATCGTCAGGGTAAGCCGTCAAAACAGTTCCGGAACTTACGCCTACTTCCGCGAAAAAGTTCTCCTCAAGAAAGATTTCAAAATGGGCTCAAACGACATGTCAGGCTCCAAAGACGTAGTAGAACTCGTCGGCAAAACTGTAGGAGCCATAGGCTACAGCGGCATGGGGTACCACACTGACGCAGTTAAGTTCGTTAAAATTGCCGGCCAGAAAGGAGAACCGGGCTTTGAACCATCCATTGAAAATGTAACAACAAAGAAATATCCCCTCGCCCGTTCCCTGTTAATGTTCACACTGGGTGAACCTGACCCGGCAACCAAAGCTTACATTGACTGGATACTGTCTCCCGCCGGTCAGGAAATTGTAAAACAAACCGGATATATCCCCGCAAACGCAGTTACAAAATAATGAAAAAAACCCTGAAGATAATTTCTAAAATGGTGCGTTCTTTAAGCGAGCGCACCATTGTAAGCCTTATTTATCTTTGCGGTGTCAGTTCCATTATTTTTGTCTTCAGCATTTTCTTCTTCGTGTTCAGGGAAGGCGCGCCGTTCCTGCGAGACTGTTTTAATTTTAAAGATTTTTTTATGAGCCCGGAATGGTTTCCCACGTCTGTAGCCAATAAACGCTACGGCATTCTCGCTCCGCTTGCCGGCACATTGAGCGTAACGCTGATAGCCATGCTGATAGCAGTACCCTTCAGCCTCGGCACGGCCATTTTTATCGCCGAATTCTGCGGCAAGAAAACAAGGGAAACAGTGAAAATCGTCGTCGAACTTCTGGCCGCGATACCTTCAGTTGTGTGGGGCTTCATAGGACTGATGGTAATGAATCCGCTTATAGTCAGATTTACCGGAGCGCCAATCGGGCTCAACGCGCTTAACGCGGGAATAATTGTAGGCCTCATGAGCGTGCCTATAATCACATCCATAGCGGAAGACGCCATAAGGGCCGTACCCGATACATATATCGAAGCAGCGGAAGCGCTTGGCGCCACACGATGGCAGACTATTTACAAAGTCATTCTTCCCGCCGCAAAAAACGGCCTGCTGGCCGCCGTTTTACTGGGCGTAGGACGCGCCATCGGCGAAACAATGGCTACGCTCATGGCAACTGGTCATTCTATCAACATCCCGTTTACCAATGTATTTCCATATTTCCACCCATTGGATTCAGTAAGAACATTGACCGCCACAATTGCTGCGGAAATGGGTGAAGCGCCAAGACTGGCACCTGATCTTGCGGGAAATTTTCCGCCTGAAGCACGTCATTACCAGGCTTTGTTTGTCATAGGAATTCTGCTGTTCATTATCACGTTTATAATAAACATCACAGCCGATCTGATTGTCAAAGGGATTAAACAGAAGAAAACATGAACAACGAAGCAACATCATCCAATTTATTCACAGCCAGCAGGTTCACAAAAAAGAAAATCCGCACGCAGAAGATTGTCGGTATGGTTTTTGGCGCTATGGCCGTGATCATCATGATCCCGTTATTCGTACTGGTGGCATACCTCTTTATCAGGGCATGGCCCGCGTTAAGCTGGGATTTTATAACCGACATACCAAGAAACGGAATGAAAAGCGGCGGCATCTGGCCAGCACTCATTGGAACACTCTACACGGTCACATTCTCACTGCTTATAGCCGTTCCCATAGGAACACTTGCTGGAATATATCTTAACGAATACGCCCGCGACAACTGGCTGACTCGTGTCATTAATATGGCTGTTATAAATCTTGCCGGGGTCCCCAGCATAATACACGCCCTGTTCGGCGTGGGCGCTTTTGTGATTTTTGCCGGCATGGGCAAGTCCATTCTGGCCGCGTCGCTTACCCTTGCCATAATGACCCTGCCTGTAATTATCGTCTCAACAAAGGAAGCGCTTGCCTCCGTTCCAGCCGCGTTCAGGATGGCGTGCTGGAACCTGGGTGCAAGCAAGTGGCAGACGATCCGGACCATTGTACTGCCCAACTCGATAAGCGGGATTCTGACCGGCATAATTCTGCAGGTATGCAGGGCGGCGGGTGAAACAGCGCCCATCATGTTCACCGGTGCCGTATTCTTCAAACATGTGGAACGCGGCAACTTATTCCCCTACCACCTCAATGAACAATGCATGGCGCTGTCATATCACCTCTACACAATATGCACACAGGTATCGGGCGTGCCAGAACCTGTACTATACGCCACAGCATCAGTCCTTCTGGGATTTGTACTTATTTTCAACAGCTTCGCCGTCGCCCTGCGGGTATACATGAGGAACAAAAAGAAATGGTAAATGAGAATAAAATCGAAATACAGAACCTGACGGTATGTTACGGGAGAAAACAGGCGCTCCATGATGTCTCCCTGCAAATTCCGGCCAACAAGATTTTTGCCGTCATCGGCCCAGCCGGTTCCGGAAAAACCACATTGCTGAAATGCATAAACCGGACAATCGAACTGGAAAACGGGGCATCGGCAAAAGGCACCATCCTGATCAACGGCGTTAACATTCACAAGACTCATAACGCTAGCCAGCTCCGCCGTACCATCGGCATGGTTTTTCCATTACCGATCGGCCTGCCTCTTTCCATCTACGATAATGTTTCCTACGCGCCCCGCATGGCAGGTGAACATAACAGAAAGAAACTGGACGAAATCGTGGAAAGATGCCTGAAACAGGCCGCGCTATGGGATGAAGTCAAAGACCGGCTCGACAATCTCGGAACCATGCTGTCAGGCGGACAACAGCAAAGACTCACCATCGCGCGCGCTTTGTCGCACAGCCCGGAAATACTTTGCCTTGATGAATTCTCTATTGCCGTTGACCCCGTTACCACTATGAAAATCGAGGACGTACTGATAGGTTTGAAACAGAAAATGACCATCATACTGGTTACAAATCTCGTTCAGCAGGCACGGCGGCTTGGCGACACAACCTGTTTCATTAATAAAGGAAAAGTCGTTCAGGTTGACAGTACAGAAGTAATGTTTTCCGACAATCCGGGCAACACAATGACGCACGATTATGTGCATGGCATTTTCGGGTAAAATCATGGAAACAATCATAAAAGAAGAAATAGGCATTGAATCAGAGAACCTGAGTCTGTGGTACGGCAAGTTTCAGGCGCTATTCAACGTTTATTCCAGAATCAGCCACGGCAAAATTACCGCACTGATCGGCCCGTCCGGATGCGGCAAAACCACACTGCTCCGCTGTTTCAACCGCATGAACGAAAGATTTTCCAATGTCAAAATAGACGGCTATGTGCGCATTATGCAGAAGAATATTTACGACCCGGACGTTTCTCTTATCGAACTGCGCAAAACTGTCGGCATGGTTTTTCAGAGACCCAACCCGATGCCAATTTCCATCTATGATAACGTGGCATTCGGCCTGAAAATTCACACGCCTGCCGGCCATATCAACAAGAGAAAAGAAAGGGAAATGGTGGAACTTGCATTGCACGAGGCTTTTCTTCTCGAAGAAGTTAAAAACCTGTTGAACAAAAAAGCCACCGACCTGCCGCTGGAACAGCAGCAGAAACTATGTATTGCCCGGCTTATTCCCCTGAATCTTAAAGTGCTTCTTATGGATGAGCCGTGTTCCGCGCTTGACGCCGAAGCCACGGAAGCAATAGAAGATCTTTTGCGTTCTTTGAGACAAAAATATACAATAGTGATCGTTACACATAATATGGCGCAAGCGCGCCGCATAAGCGATGAGTGTATTTTCATGCTGAACGGACGGCTCATTGAACACGGCCAGACAGCGGAATTGTTTGTAACACCAAAAGATAAACGGACTGAAGAATATATTGAAGGAAGATACGGTTGATGCAACCGGGGAGATGATATTATGAGTAAACAGTTGGAGTGCAATCTTGAATGTCTGCAGAACAAATTAATCACCATGGCAGACATAGCCGAAACAATGGTGAGGGATTCCCTGAACGCCATAACAAAATGGGATATAAAACTGTTCAAGCCTGTGGAAGAAGCTGAAGAAAAAATGGATATGTTTCAAAAGGAAATAGACGATGACATAGTCAGAATGATCAGCGTTTACACCCCCGTTGCAGGCGATTTGCGGTTTCTGCTGATGGCAACAAGAATCACCGTTGAGCTTGAACGTATTGGCGACAAAACCATAGATATAGGATTCTACGCCAAAACACTTTTCAAAGAGCCTCCAATGAAAACACTCGTTCACCTGCCCGACATGGCCGAAAAAACCATCGCCATGCTAAAGCAGGCAATGAATGCCTATGCAGAAAAAGATACAGCAAAAGCAATAACTGTAATTAAAACCGATGACGAAGTTGACCAGCTTCACGATCAGATTTTCAAGGAACTCATAACATACGTAATGGCCGATCCGTCATCCATAAGCCGCATAATGGAACTGGTACTGATTGCCCGCGCTTTTAAACGCGTTGGAGATCAC
>JBFZFB010000182.1:0-3730 GCA_041306605.1 Lentisphaerota bacterium
CAACTACTTGGCTGCAATGCGGGAAGATATTTTACGGTCAATCGGTTCACTTTGAGCCGAGGCGGAGAAGGATCTTGGAATAGCAAATATGAGCTACTGCCGGTCAGTCGATACCCTACGGCATTCCTATCTCATGCGGGACTGTTTGAGGTACAGGTAGAAGCATGCTGCCGGCACTGGGCCGGCAGGCAGCTGTAGGCATGCGTATCGGAGCGGTTCTCCACGGGATGCCATGACATCAGGGGAGCCGATCAAGATCCAAGTCCATTTTTTCAGAAGCGCCTTGTTTTCGTCTACCTGAATAACACCATCAAGTTTTAAAAAATTCCCGGAGATTGGATATATCGCCGATATACCAACTCAGGGCTGAACTTAAAGCAAAGAAATCTAAAACCTTGTTAATTATTGGTATATCCAGCTATCGAATCAAATTTATAAAATTTTATGAAGTATGCCTCATGTTTTTTCCAGCCCCAGTGCTCATCGCGGACAACTGCTGCAGCCTCTATGCGGTCGCCTTTCTCGATATTCGCAATGAGCTTGTCGTGCTCATCTAAGTTTACCTTCTCCCAATCTTCCCATAATCGATGCCAAGGAAAGTCATACAACCGCTTTTTTAACGGAACTACTATTTCCTTTAGCGTCTTGTTGTCCGATAAGGTCAAAAAAATGTCGTGAAATTCCAAATTGAGCTGATAGTAACGATCAAATTCCTGGTTGTTCAGCAATATTCTTTGTTGGGTATTAGATTGCTTCATTTTTCCGATTACAGTTGGAGATCTTAATTGGTCGAAGACGGAATAAACCACCGAGGATTCAAGGAAGCCAATTACTTCATAATATTCTTTCAGTTCCCCATAGGTTAATTTCTTTACCTGCACCCCCTTACGGGGCAGCATCTCGACAAAGCCCTGGCATTCCAGCTTGATAAGGGCCTCTCTGAGAGGAGTCTTGCTTATACTTAACTCCTTACTCAGATTATCCATGTTAATAGAGGTCCCTGGCTTTAGGGTTCCATTCTTAATTTCATTGCGCAGGTGGGAATAAATCTGCTCTCGCAAAGATTGTGAATTGATCATAATTCCATTTCATCCCAAAAAACCTGAATGCCTAATTTTAAATGTCAGCATCAGCTTTTTGCCAATTTGACAGGTTATCGCAAATAGCCTTGGTTAAACCCAACAGGATTCTTATTGTACCCTACTGATATCTTTAAGCTTTTCCCCTTTAGGGTCGTACGGTGCCTTCAAGTGCACCTGCGCGGGGATTCGCCTTCCCTCCACTTCGATTTCATAGGATCCATTTGAAATCCATTCATCGGTAATGCCATCTGGATTATTGAGGTAACCCATTCCAATAGCGCAACCTAAAAAGTGCGCGTAGGCGCCGTGGGTATTCCCGCAGGCAAGCTCGCCATTTCGATAAATCGGCTCTTCATGATACAATAAAGGCTCTGAATCCTTTAAAGTGAAAATGACTCGCTTACGTTTCAAACCCAGCTCCCGCTGGCGAAGCAAGGCATTCCGTCCGATGAAATTTGGCTTCTCAAGCTTCACGCAATACCCAAGGCCAGCTTCAAAGGGAGTGTCATCGGGGGTAACATCCGCCCCCCAATGTACGTATCCTTTTTCCAAGCGCAGCGAATCCAGGGCATGTAAGCCAACCATCTTCAAACCGAATTGATTACCGGCTTCTATGAGAGCATCAAAAACGTTCAGGGAAAATTCAGTCGGGATGTAAAGTTCCCAACCAAGCTCACCTACAAATGACATACGCACGGTGATAGGCTTCGCATAGGCGAGATCGATTTGCTGCGCTGTAGCAAACGGAAAGGCCACATTGGAGAGGTCGGCATCGGTTAGCTTTGCCAGCAAGTCACGTGATTTCGGCCCCATAACAGCCAACATGGTAAATGCCGAGCTAACCTCTGTCAACATTGCATGGGCGAAGGATCGGATGTGACGCCTGATCCAGTCAAAATCCCTTGTAGCAGTTGCTCCAGGCACCACGATAAAGAATTTATCCTCAGCCAGCCGTGTCACTGTCAGATCGGCCTCTATCCCACCGCGATCGTTCAACAGCTGAGTGTAGACTACTTTACCCACCGGCACATCCATTTTGTTAGAGCAAATATTATCAAGTTCAGAGACCGCATCCCGGCCTTGCAAAAAGAACTTACCGAGTGAACTTAAATCGTACACCCCAACGCCATTACGCACGGCCATGTGTTCAGCGCGGGAATAGTCGAACCAGTTCTGACGCCCCCAGCTGTACTGGTATTCTGCTTTAACGCCAGTCGGCGCAAACCAATTGGCACGTTCCCAGCCGGCCACTTCACCGAAGCAAGCCCCGCAACCGGCCAGTCGGTCATGAAAGGGCGTTCGGCGAGCATTCCGTGAGGTTTTGCGTTGATTGTAAGGCCAGTGGTCGGCATATAGTAAGCCAACTGCCTCTACCGTTCGATCATGCAAATAGCGCGGGTTGTTTTGCCAATAGTGAAAACGCCGGACATCTACTGCCCAGAGGTCCTCCTCTGGATAACCCTGAACAATCCACTCAGCCAGAGCTTTACCTGCACCTCCAGCGCTCGCGATACCTACCGAATTCATCCCGGCGGCAACAAAGAAGTTCCTCACTCCCGGAGCCTCACCCAGCATGTAGGCATTGTCGGGGGTAAAACTCTCAGGGACTACTGTTAGATGCCTCATTTGGGCAGTTTCCAGGGCCGGGCAACGTTTGATAGCGTTGGTCATGAAAATTTCAAATTGTTCCCAGTCTTCCTGCAGTTCAGTAAATTTGAAACCCTCTGGAATTCCCTTCATACCCCACGGTTTAGCTTTCGGTTCAAAGCCGCCCATGCACAATCCGCCGCCCTCTTGTTTGAAATAAATGTACCCGTCCATGTCACGCAAGATTGGCATATTATTCCCTACCCCATCAATCGGCATAGTGATCACATGCATATGTTCAGCCGCATACAACGGGATACTGACCCCGACCATCTTTCCAATTTCGCGAGCCCACATGCCTCCGCAGTTGACTACATATTCACAGGCAATCTCGCCCTGGTCGGTGTTCACTCCCGCAATCGCCCCTTTGTGCAAATTAATATCAGTTACTTTGACGTTTTCAAACTGCCTGGCTCCCATCATGCGCGCACCTTTGGCTAATGCTCGGGCCGTATCAATGGGGCTGGTCTGACCGTCATTGGGCTGATAATATACAGCTGTTAGATCATCAGCATAAAGCAGAGGCCACAGCCGGCGTGCCTCGCTAAAACTTATTTCTTCCATATCTATACCGAAGGTACGCGCCATCGCCATGCTGCGATCGTACTCACGTTTGCGCTCTCGGGTCTGAGCCACCCGCAGCGAACCGTTCTGCTTCCAACCGGTAGACTGACCGGTTTCTTCTTCCAGGCGGGCATATAGCTGTGTGCCATATTTAGCAAGTTTGGTTAGGGACCGGTTAGACCACAACTGGCCCACCAGGCCAGCGGCTGCCCAAGTTGTACCGGAGCTTATTTCTTTGCGCTCTAAAAGCACCACATCATTCCAGCCAAGTTTCGCCAAGTGATAGGCTACACTGCAGCCGACGATACCTCCGCCGATAACAACTACCTGACTGTATTTGGGTAATGCCGTATGCATAGTCTTTATTTTTCCTCCGTGTGTGATTGGATAGACGTGATGAAATGCGCAGAGTAGCCTAACAAATGAACCCTCCAGCT
>JBFZFB010000183.1:0-20861 GCA_041306605.1 Lentisphaerota bacterium
GTCAACTAAACAAATTCACATTCATAACAGGCTGATCTCATGATTTACGCCGAAATGAAATGCCGAAAAATCTTTGCCACCACCGCTTCGCTCAAAAACCCCGGTTTGGGACAGGCTCTAACTAGATACGGATAAAAAGAGAAGATGGTTCAAGAAATCTCTATAGAACAATAGTCCTAGTCGAGTTTTCCTGATAAAGCAAACTGGCTTCTCCCCTTCTTTCCTTCTTGTCTTTCGTAGCCCCGACATCCGCCGTCGGGGAAGTATCCGGGCTAACGATTCAGGCCAAGAACATCTTGCATGTCATAGAGGCCCGGAGGCTGATTGATGACCCATTGAGCCGCGCGGAGCGCGCCCATGGCAAAAGCGTCCCTGCTCACAGCATGATGCGTCAGCTCTATTCTCTCGCCCTGATTCCCGAAACTGACAGTATGATCGCCAACCACTTCTCCTTCACGATGCGAGGTAATCACGATTTTACCATCCAAACAGGGATCGTTTTTATCGGGCGGATTATGCACCATGATATCGCCTGACTTCCTGCCGATACCTTCCGCCGCTTTTTCGCCCAGCCTTAAAGCACTGCCGCTTGGCGCGTCTTTTTTGTGAATATGATGCGTCTCATCAATTTCGATTTTATAACCGGCCCCCAGAGTAGCGGTGGCTTTTTTCACCATGGCAAAAAGAAGGTTCATGCCGAGACTCATATTGGGCGCCCATACAACAGGAACGGTTTTTGCGGCTTGCGTTACCGCTCTTTTTTCGGCGTCGTCAAGTCCGGTTGTACCGATAACCATTGCTTTTCCGAGACTTGCTGAAACACCGGCATTGTCCGGCACAACAGTATGGAATGTGAAATCTATCAGAACATCAGCACGCGACAGAACTGCATTAAGATCAGATGTAACACTGACACCAACGGGCTTCACCTCAACAATTGTGCCGCAATCTTTGCCCATATCGGGGTGATTTTTACCCTCAACCGCGCCAACAATTTTCACTTCAGGCATGTTCAGCGCGCAATGGATTATGGACTTGCCCATTCTGCCGCCGGCGCCGGCTATTACTATTTTGGTAACCATAAGTCTTTGTCCACTGTTATTTTATCAGATCGAGTTCTTTCAATCTCTGTTTTACGACTTCTCTATTGCTCTTGCTGATTTCGCATAGCGGCAATCTGTAAACCTCTTCAATCAAGCCCATCATCGCCATTGCTGTTTTGACAGGAATGGGATTGGTATCAATGAAAAGATCCCTGAAAAGACGATAATACCGGGCATGCAGTTTCGCCGCCTCTTTCCATTTGCCTTCCAGTGCGAAATGAGTCATGTCTGTAAGTTCTTTCGGCACGATATTGGACGCCACGCTTATTACGCCTTTGGCGCCTACCGACATCATGGGTATGGTAAGTGAATCGTCACCCGACAATACCGTGATATCACAGCAATCCAGAATGGCGCTCACTCTATCCACACTTCCACCAGCTTCTTTCACAGCCACGATCTTTGAATGTTTCGACAGTCTGGCGATTGTTTCAACGGCTATCTCGCGGCTTGTGCGGCCGGGCACATTATACAGAACCGTCGGCAACCCCAAGTCTGCGATTGTTGAAAAATGACGGAAAAGACCTTCCTGATTCGGCTTGTTGTAATAAGGCGTCACCTGCAATGTCGCGTCGGCGCCGGCATCAATGGCATGCCGGGTAAGCTCAATGGCTTCCTGTGTTGAATTAGCGCCTGTTCCAGCAATGACTTTCATTCTGCCTCTGGCATGCTGAATAGCCGTTTCGATAACTTTATTGTGTTCGTCATAGTTAAGTGTCGGTGATTCACCGGTTGTTCCGACAGGAACAATACCGTCGATCCCCGCCTCGGCCTGCATGTCTATCAACGCCCTGAATTTGCCATAATCAACTTTTTCTTTTGAGTCAAAAGGAGTAACAATAGCGGTATATGTTCCCTGAAACATGATTCACCTCTTTATACGTTTTCGTTTCTTACAAGATCTTCCAGCGTTTCTCTCCTGCAAATTACCACAGCTTTGTCGCCATTGACCATCAGTTCAACAGGTCTTGGTCTGCTGTTATAGTTTGACGCCATGGCATAACCATACGCTCCCGCACTGCAAATGCCAAGCAAATCTCCCTGTTTAACGGCAGGAATAGCCCTTTCCTGCGCCAAAAAGTCACCTGATTCGCAAATCGGTCCCACAACATCCCCTTGTATTGTGGCCTTGGTTTCCTTTATGGCAATAACCTGATGGTGGCCATCGTATAACGAAGGACGAATGAGATCATTCATTCCGGCATTTACAACAACAAAGGTTTTCAACGGATTGTCTTTTACATACTGGACAGCGCAAACCAGCAATCCGGCGTTACCGACAAGATAGCGGCCCGGCTCCATTATGACCTTGAGTCCGATTGATTTCAGTACCGGCACAACATGTCTGGCAAACTCAACTGGCGCGAGAGGATTTTCCTCCTGCCTGTACTTGATGCCTATGCCGCCCCCGATATCAATATATTTCAAAGTTGGATAAAGCGTCTTCAGCTTGAGGCAGATTTCCTTAACCTTTTCAAGCGCTTCGACAAAAGGCGATACAGTCAGTATTTGCGATCCGATATGCATATGGACGCCAATGATTTCAATATTGGGCAAACCTGCCGCCAGTTCATACGCGACCAAAGTCCGGTTAATATCCAATCCGAACTTGTTTTCCTTTTTGCCGGTGGTGATATACTTATGAGTTTTCGGGTCCACTCCGGGTGTTACCCTGAAAGCCACACGGGCAGTGGCGCCAAGTTTCACAGCGCACTTTGAAATGCGTTCAACTTCCTGCTCCGACTCGACTGTGAAAAACAGTATTTTCTGATTCAGGGCGTATTCTATTTCATCAGTTGTCTTGCCTACTCCGGCAAATACAATTTTGGACGGATCCGCGCCCGCGCGCAGGGCCCTGAACAATTCACCGCCGGACACAACATCCATGCCCGATCCTTCGCTGATGAAGGTCTGAAGGATCGCTTTGTTGGAATTTGCTTTGACCGAGTAGCATATCAACGGCGCAACGTCTTTCATCGCCGATACGAGATCGCGATATTGTCCCACAAGATGCTGTTTGCTGTAAATATAGGCCGGTGTTCCGTATTGCTCCATCAACCGGGCAACAGAAATATCCTCAACATAAAGCTCTCCACCCCTGTAACTGAACATATTCATTCCATTCCTCCGCTTGAACCCATAACACATTAGCCCTGCCGTTGTCAAAAAAGAACGAAAACTGCCCTATACACGCCAATAAGCCCATCCCGCGCCACAGGCGGAAATAAGCTTAAATCAACACTTCACAATGTACACACCTGCCTGTTATATTGATAGTCATGTCACGAATTGGAAAGCTAAAAATTACACACTTATGGCTGTTGTATTTCGCGTCTGATTTTCTTGCGATAACAACATCCTACTACGTTATATACTGGATGCGTTTCTACAGCGAGTGGGGACAAACTTTTTTCACGCTGATAAACCGTATTACCGGCATGAACACCAATACCTACATGGGAGGAACCCTTCAAAGCTTTTATATCACCAGCGCCCCGAGAATCATACTTTTACTGACAATTACCCTCACATTGCTTTATGCCATACGGCACTTGTATTCGGGTAGAAGATTCATAAGGCCATATCCTGTCGCATGGAACATTCTGCTGGCCAACGGCATAGCGCTCGCAATATTTTACACATACTTCTACATGACCCGTAACGTGTTCCACCCGCGGAGCTTCTTCGTTACCGTACTGACCTGCAATGCTTGTCTCTGCCCTGTTTTCAGAGGCATCCTGAATATCTGTCTGGAAAGATTAAGATCCCGAACAGGTATAGACAGATGGAGCACCATGATCGTCGGATCCTTACAGGAAACCGAAATCATAAGCAATATCATCGAATGGCTCCACCCGCACGGGCTTCACATTACGCGCAAAATGGAATTTGACCCAAACAAACCTTTCGCTGAAACAATAAATCAAATTGAATCTGAAATAAAAAATCACGCCATCGACATATTAATCATCGCGGACCAAAGATTATCACTCTCCCGGATAATGGAATTACTCGAAGCAACCGGTCGTCTGTGCATACCGGTGAAAGTGTTGTCAGACAAGATGAATGTACTCAAGGATCACGTAAAAAACACCGTTGACGTTATTCACGGCGTAGCCTTTGCCCATTTCAATGCCGCAAAAACAAACGATCGCCTCGAAAGCGTAAGGCTGTTTTTCTCCAAGATAACAGCTCTTGTCCTGTTCGTCATTTTTTTGCCCATTATGGCAATTATTGCTTTACTGATAAGGCTTACCAGCGCGGGTCCTGCCCTGTTTACGCAGGAACGCATCGGCATCAATAGAAAACCTTTCAAAATGCACAAATTCAGAACCATGTACCACAAGGCGGATGAAATACAGGCGCAAGTGGAGGAATTCAATGATTCAGAGGGCGCTTTGTTCAAAATCAAAAAAGATCCGCGCGTGACCGCGGTCGGCAGGTTTCTACGGAGATACAGTCTTGACGAACTGCCTCAACTGTTCAACGTGATAAAAGGCGATATGATGCTGATCGGCCCGCGTCCATTGCCGCGCCGTGATTTTGAAAATTATTATGAAGAATGGCACTACAGCCGCCACAGCGGTATGCCGGGTCTGACCTGCCTGTGGCAGATATCAGGAAGAAGCGATCTCGATTTTCACCAGATGTGCATACTTGACGTGTTCTATCTTAGAAACAGAAACTGGATGCTGGACTTAAGAATCGCACTGGAAACAATCTGGGTTGTCTTATTCGCCAAAGGCGCATACTAACCCTGATATTTGCAAATGAAACAAAAGACGGCAAAGAATAAAAGAAACTCCGGTATTCCTGCCATAGCTCTGATTGGTGAGAAGGCCCTCAAAGCGGCAGTGGCGGAGATTGTGGCTGAGCACAAGAAGACAAACAAACCGCTGGCTATATGGCATAATGGAAAAGCCGTTATGATGCCTCCGGACAAGGTGGCAGTTGGCGTCAGAGAAAAACGTGCAAAGTACGGAAATAAGAAAAAATAATCCCTTCTCTTCCCCTTTTAAGGCTTTCAATTACAAATCACAACCATCTAACCCGGATATTGCAATAATTCACCATACTCTAGATGGCCTCTGGCCCCAAGATTATGAATAATATTTTCAGCATCTTCCCGAATTCCAGAATTTTCGTGCTTTATACCCTGTTCAAGAATACTTCTGACATTCTTTTCTCTATTGAAAAACCATTGTTCATCATTCTTCTTCATGAACAACTTTAGGCAACGCAGGGATTCCACAGGATACTCCGCAAACAGTTTAGCCATTTTTTCGAAAACAAACATATTAGAATCGCGGATCCCCGTTTGTCCGAGTACCGTTTCCAGCCATTTGAATATCCAAGCTTCATCATTATCAAACTCTTTACCTGCGAACCACCATCCGAAAGTAGACAGTTCTTCCTTGGGTATCTTTTCTATACCACCAGCTCGCTCAACCCTCCACTCCCAGAGTGTCTTCAGTTTTTGAACAATTTCAGGGTTCATTTTCTCTGTTGAGCTATACGTACTGCGGCCTATAAACTCCAAAACATGAGCGGTCAATTCTACCGGCGCTGTTTTAAAGAACAAATCAATAAGACTATTTTCTTCCAATCCGAACTCTCCCCTCAAATAAAGAATCACGACATCTTCACCCAAACGCGTTTCAGGAGATTTATACACATCTTCGCCTATTCTCTTATCCCTAAGTGTCTTGATTTCTTCTTTGTAGATATCAAGTAGAAGTTTTGCATCACTCAACTGCCCGGAATAAAGCAGGTAAGTATTCCATGCCGCCTCGCGAAGAGGCCTGTGTTCGGATTTGGAAGGGAAAATTTTTTCAAGATTATCTTTTACCCAGTCAGCACCCACATATACGATCAGATGCAACCATTGACCATAGACAGCGCGGTCGGACAAACTCATTCCATAGATTGGATTTTTAACATCCAGATGTTTTTCAAGAACACTCACCACCTCCGGCATGTCGGCAAGCGTTGCCTTTTTACTCTCTTGTTTTTCAATTTTTCGGCATAGCCACATCGCATAGTTCATTGCCGCGTGAAGTGCTTTACCACGGATACTGTTTATGGAAAGAGTCAATGGATCCATATTGCTCCCTCCGTATTTTTTTTCATCTTCCAAGGTTGGATCAGTGTTTTCCGTCAAAGATTCAATGATTGACCAGGCTTCCCTCTTAAGTTCAAAGGGGAGTCCTGTTTCATCCTGAAAAATCTTATCCTCGAACAATCTACAAATTTCATGTTTAGTGTTGATCCAGCTAACATCCATATCAAACCCGTTTCGAAGACTTTCGGGAACTTTTCGATCCGGGATTTCATTCGGCAAACTCACCACCCATTTGCAGAGTTTAAAAACGGATTCAAACGGCAAACATCTTTTATCCTCAATTGCCCGGATGAATCCACAAATAAGATACCTTATGTAAGTTGGCTCAAGATTTTTGCCTATAAAGAGATCTATACGTTCTGTGAATTTCTCCGGAGTATTGGCAACCAGTTCAAAAAACACAGAACCAAGACTATCGGGAGTTGGAGTCATCCATTTGCCAGAAGGCTTCCATTCCTTGAGGTACTGAACCAGCTCATCAATGGACATGGCAGACAATTCTTCTTGGCTCTTGGGGCTTTCCAGCCCACCTCTCGTTACCCCGCTATGCCATACATGAAAGTCCGGCGGAATGCTAGGCTCAGGAAATTCTTGTTTAAGCTCCTCAAAACGAGTCTTCCACTTATCAGACAAATGATTCTTGACAGGAATAAGCCTGCGATACTGCCAATATCTGAAATGTTGTTGTTTCTTTCCATCGACAAGATCATCCTTCTCCGCAAAACCATTCCCACTATCAATCCACTTGAGAATAGCTTCCTGACCTTCTTGTGTAAGATCGCCAAACCGCTTTTTAAGAAGATGAAAATATTCATGATGAACACCGGAATCATTGAACAACTTATCATTGACCAAACGCTCCTCTATTAATTCGATCGGGGCCGACTCTACAATTTGCAACAAATACAATGCTATCCGGCGAAAAATATTCCACTCAAAATTCTCCAACTTCTTAACGATTTCACGCAATCTATCTTCACTCTCCCGAGCAATATCAATGGACACATTGCGGAGTGCATTAATCAGGGGATGATGAAAGTAGAAGTCGTAGTTTTGATCGTGATCTTCAATAGCTGGTCGAGACACTATAAACTTATCATTAGGTTTAGTCTCATCCGGTTTTTCCAGAGAATAAACAATCGTTTTCTCAAGTAATCCACAAAGCAGATTCAACGTCCCATCAGGATCAGTTTTTGCAAGATGAGGAATGTTATTCTGCAAAATCTGTTTATACTGATAGTTTTTACATCGAATTTGCGGTTCCAGCGATGTACAGGTAATCTTTACTGTATTGTCACCCAAATCCTTTTTTTTCTTAGCCTCGGGGTCCTCTGTAATTTCCAGTAATTCTGCCGCCAAGGCAAGGGCCGCATTGGCTTCGCCGTTCTTGGCTAAATGTGAAATTAGACGTCCCAAGCCATCTTCCATCATCCCATAGGTTTGATTCCCCGCACGCAACCATTTTGCTTCATGTTGCGCCCATTTTGCTGCCAAGTCTGCCGGCATTGCCAATACACCTTCTATAAAATCTTTATGAATGCAATAATTGTTGGTATCTCCAACTTCCAGCATAATTTCAAGAACCTGCTCTTGAACTTTTCTATCGGATATTGCGGCCATTCTCTTGAGATAATTTCCCTGTGGCCAAATGCGATCACCAGACAGATTGCCTTTTTCACCCATAATCAAATCGGGAGGTTTAGATAATAAATCTTTCTTTTTCAAAGGCATAATCCAGTTGTAATTATCCAAACGCGAAAAAGCATAATGAAAAACAAATTCGGATTTCTCAATTTCGCAAAGAAAGCCTCTGACAATTACATCAGTTGGTTGCGCAGAAATAAGCGTGTTGATATTTGCTATCCAATCAAAGAATTTATTACTTGAATTCATTAGTTATCTCCAAGGGTGTAAGTATAGACTGATGGATTTTGTACTTGCGCCCATTCTTTTAAGATGTCGATTAGTCCAGAGTATTCTTCATCCACGGGATCATATGCCACTATTTTAATGTTGTACTCACAACATCTATCGCGCAAATCTTGACGAACACCCTGTTTAATTGTTATACCTTGCTGTTCATCTTTACAAAAGCTTTCTTCTGGCAATAAAATAAAACGAGACCTTTTCCTTATTCCGTAGTTTTGGGTAAGTTGCTCTTGAACAGTATTGCAACGTCCAAAAATAATCTCCAATTCCGGTTCCCCGAGTTCACACCCCAGAAAAAGAACCGCGTATTCCCTGAGAAGGGACTCCCAGAAATGTGGCAACGACCCTCTCTCACGATCATAAGCTGATTCAAAGTCTTGTTTGGTGAGAATAATTTTATCCGGATTTAGATTGGAATCCTCTCCAATATAGCCATGGATATAAAACATTTTCCTCTGCGAAAGTTGTTTGGCCTCAATTTCAGGAAACGCAAGAATCGATTCATTAGGAATAGCGGATTGATACGCAATTGCGAAAAGCGGATCATAATTGGTAGTCACATAACTTACAAATGGGCACTCCAATAATAGATGATAAGCACGTTTTGTATCTACAATTGTTCGTGCAAAATGATTTTTGAGTACCTTTGTATATATGATTCTGTTCTTTTCTTTTGCCGCACCAGCAAGTTCCTGCAGTTCGTTGAAAGGTGTCTGCTTGTTAATCTCGTCTTTACATGAAACCTCGCATTCCCGACATAACTCTCTCACCAATTTCCACCATGACCAATATCCTCCCCCGCCTGTTGAAAGACCTGAACCGGCAAAAACAACAAGTTTCTTTTGGCGAACCAACTCAGTTAGTTCTGCTGAATTTTTATCTTTAAGAAAAGTTTTGTTAATCAATATTTATTATCCCAAAAAACACATTTTGTTATATTCTGTCAATACAGGGGCTACTTATTCTAACTCAATAATTTTTCTCTATACGCCAGCTTATTCAACACTGCCGTTGACAATAAAACCTGCGAATAATCCGGTCAACAAGAAAACACTTGATCATGTATATGCAAGCCGGAAAAATAAAAAACACTCATTTCTGTCGCCTTATTACTGCGGAGAACATTCGCAGCCATCATGGCGCCATGTTCAGTAAATGCCCATGGCAGATAACGGCGTCCACCCCATGTTGAACTTGAGGTTCCAGTATGGAACCTCAAGTTGCCGGCTTCCTCCACGGACAGCTGAAAAGCAAAATCTTCAGGAAAACGCTTCTTGTTGCGACTCAAAGCCTTGTTGAGAATCTTCGTTTGAACCCCATACAATCCGGCAAGATCCGCATCAAGTATTACCTTCTGTCCTCGTATTGTCCGGATCACAGACCCAGCTATATTGTCATCGTATTTATAGGTTTGTTTATTCATATCAGGGCAGATCCGCCTTTATCTCCGGATAAAGATCGGCTATGAAGTCAGCCATTACCTTCTCGCTATGACTCACACTGGTTTTGTTTTCTATCAAAACCAATATATAAACCCAACGCTGGGAAACACCGCGTATGATGTTGTCAAAAGCCATCCAGAGAAGCCGCTTGAAATGATAAGGAGTTTCATGTCCTTCAGACATAAACCAATAAGAACAAACAGCCACAACCATCCTGTCACGGCTTACGCCGGGGGCCCCTGGAACCGTTAAATACAACATCATTACCGGAAGTGCATCACGTTCTTTTAAAGGTATTTTCATCACTCTTTCACCGCGTATTTCCAGCCCGTGCGCCGGCAAACACCACTGAGGCCGGTGAATACTGGACCGGCTTGTGCCACTGATAACAACCGACATGGAAACAGCATTGCCATCAGGATTAACATATCGTTTTTTCATCAAAACAGTATCGGACGGCAAACTTTTCTTCTCCGGCAAAGAAGCAACATCTAATTCGGATCCGCAGACCGGACACACGGACCTGCCGTTAAGCTGGTTTGCCTTGAAACTCTTCATGCAATCACCGTTCTGACAGAAAAACACATCTTCCCCTACCCATTTTCCAACCTGCGCTGGAAGTTCGGCCTTTACGACCTGTCCTCCGGTTACCCGCGGAAGCGGGCCAAACCGCACAGCGGCAATTGTCACCGTGAACATTAAAACAAGAATTATTGAAGCTATCGTTTGCTTTCTGCCCATTTTTTTAACCTGCTTTTAAAATCTTTTTTCAACAACGTTGCAAATGACATCATTAATATGACAGCTGTGGCAAAGATTATATAACCGGAATAATCGTGATATATCTTCATCGCGATATCAACACTAACCAGTTGAGCCACGATTCCTATGGATATGATCCTGACAATATTGCCAATCATCGCTATCGGAACAGCCGAAAGAAATAAGATCCATTGTTTCCACCGCACATTCAGCGAAAAATAAGCGTAACCGGCCGTCAGCGCGCTCATGGCAATAACCGACTGCAGACCACTGCATGGATCCGCCACATCAAGCGCAAAGCCGCCGGGCACCCCGGATACGATCGCTGTTCCCACGCGCGCGCATTTCACGCCAAGCCCGTTAAGCAGAAATGAAGACATTTCACAGGAAACAAGACGGAGCGGAAACGTGAACGCCGAAAGGAAACTCATAGGTATCAGAAACACAAGATAAAGACACGGAAAGAAAACCAGCATGCCTATCTGCCTGCCGCACATCAGAAACGGAACGCCCCACAAAATTCCCATTAACGAAATAACACCAAGTCTGGGCTGCTGCGCCCTGTAACCGGCCCAGTAAAACATCAGAGACAAAGCCACAATCACAAGACCCAGCCAGTCAACATTCACCGGAGCCGCCTTTATCTGTTCCCGCTTGCGCCATACCATCCACGCACTTACAACAGGTATCAGCCAGCCATGACTGCTGTTTGATCCCGGATCCATCCATTGTCTGACCAGCCATGACAGAATAGACGGCCCGTATTTTTCAGGATCATGCGTGTTTCCCATAAAGCCGAACAGAACAATGACAGGCAGGCAAATAATCATAAGCAGTATAACAGACCGCTTATCTCCCGGTGCCGCGCAGTTCTGCTTATTACTCATATCAGATTGTTCGCTGTCTTTCATGTCAACTCGCCGTATTCTTTGTATTTATCACCGCTAACAAGGCCTGAAAAACCTCATCCGGCAATATTAACTTCATACACTCATTATCCCTTATACAAGCCGCCGCATGAGGATAGCACGGGGCGCAATTCACCTTGTCCTGATGGTGAACCACACGGGTATTGGCTCCGCAGGGGCCCCAGAGCGGCAGTTTGCCGCTCCCTTCCACAACCACAACGGGTTTCCCCAGCGCGTTGGCCATATGCATCGGCCCGGTACTTACGCTGATCACCGCCTCGCACGAACTCAAACGCACGGCCCACCCTTTGATGGAATTGCATTCAGTTACGGCAATTCCATCTCCCAAAAGTTCCCGCGCCTTTTCCATCTGACCCGGCCCGCAAAGTCCAACCGGAGTCAAGCCATGCCCGGAAATCAATTTGCATAGCGCCTGCCACCTGTCAGCCGGCCAGCTTTTTCTGGAAACCGTGGCAACCGGTATGAGAACCACCTGTGCCGTTTTTTCCGCGCCCATCCCGTTCAGCAGGTGCCTGATCGAAGGCCCAGCTTCATCCTCCGGCACGGCAATATCAAGGGAACGGGCAAATTGAAGATTCAACTGCCAGCGGTGTTGATCCTCTTTCGCATCAACAATCTCAGCGGCATAAGACGGCACATTCAGATCGGATCCCAGATAATGGGATAATGAATAAACCTTTGAACAGCCTGCCAAATAGAGAAGACATATACTTCTGATATCGCCCCTGGTATCCAGGCCTATTCTCCCGTGCGCGGCAGATTTCAATTTGCGGAAAAAAAGTTTGAAATCTTTTCCAACATAGCGGCGCAGATCATACTTCTGAATCAAATTATAACTCGACCATGGGGCATTCGATTCAATCCACGCGGCAATATATTCCGGCTTTATCAGGTCCCTCCATTCGTTTCGCGCGCAGATATTAATTTTAAACTGATTCCTGTCCAGCACCCTTATCAATGGTTCCAAAGAAAGGACATCACCCATTGCAAAGGGTTCAAAAACAATAACTTCTTTTCTTCCCGGCTTGCGCGCAAAACATCTGACAACACGCAGAAGAAATGCCAGTAAAGAAAGAACAAACGCCGCGAAACGGCGTTTGCAATCCACTTTAATCAGCTTTTGACCGGCTTTATCCATAACTTCCATAATGTCACAAAAAACTTTTACAACAAGATACAGTTTTTATTTAAACAACTGCAATCTTGCCTTCCAGAGAAAAACAGGATGATCCACAATAAAATCGGCGCGCTTGTCTCGACTGTCATGCGTATAAATTGAATAGCATAATTCACCCGGTCTGTAGGCTCCTGCTTTCAAACGCCAGAATCTATGAATCAGCACCCACAAAGGCGCGCATATCGGCCACCAGCGTGGATACCGCTTCAACAGCCGGGCTTTTTCCTGTGAAACACAATCTGCATCAAGCCCCCAATTGGATCCTGTTTCGGTGAATACGCTGGCGTAAATAGGCATTTTAGCCATCTTTACCCCGCCGGCAATCAGCCGTGCGACCCATTCGGAATCGCCGATATTCCGGTAACTGGCATCAAAACTTATTCCCCGCTCGATCACAGATCTCCTGAAAAACATGGCACAGCTCATCGTGTTGAGATGGGAAACAACAGTATGCCTGAGTTCAGGAACAACAACTGCTCTGGAGCAGATATATCTGCCATTGCCGTCAACAACAATGGCGTCAGCAAATACAACATCCGCGTCCGGATGTTCAGAAAAGAAATTCACCACAGCCTGAAGCGCGCCCGGCAGGTATTGCTCATCACAATTCAAATAAGCCAGAATGCCGCCTTTCGCACGGCTCAAGCCCTTGTTAACAGCGTCATACATTCCGTTATCAGGCTCGCTGACCCACAGGACATCCGGCTGACTTTTCAACCATTCAACAGTACCATCCGTGGACACTGCATCCTGCACGATATGTTCACAACTCACACCCTGCTGATCCATAACGGAACGATGACACAGCTTCAGCCATTCCCTCATATTGCGGCTGGGGGTAACTATTGAAATATCAACATCTCCATCCATAAATTAATTCCTGCTTTTGAAACAACCTCGTCGGATGACCTGCCATGCGGAACGCGTGATTCCATACAATTTCATTCGTCTCAGACATACCCTGAAAAACGATAACATCACCGACACACACGCGCCGGCGCTGAACGCCGGTCCGCACACAGCACGGCGGTAATAATAAAAACCCTGTCTAATATTACCGTTGTTCATAAGCCCTTCAGCCAAGCCAAGGTTAACACTTCGCCAGAATTCGCGACGCAGTTTTTTCGCACGGTCCCGTCCATACCACAACTCCCAATGTAAATACCACTTTTCTATAAAGACATCCGTAGCCAGCGATCTCGCGCCAAGGTCACCGGTCACACGCCATTCGGCATGCTGATAAACAATCAGCATGGGCTCATCTATGCTCGCCGCGCTATAGCCTTTTTGAGCCATTCGCATCCACAACGCGTATTCGGTATGAGACCTTAACTCCTCATCATAACCCCCAATATCCGCAAGCGCCCGCTTCAGAAACAATCCCGTATTGTCCGGCAGAACAGACAACCCGTTTTTCTCAATAGATTCTTTTATATTGCCGGTAATCGTAGATTTTTTCAGCGACTTGCCGTAATCATCTATAAACCAGCATGCCGTACACATGACCTCACAGGAACCGCCGGATTCCAGCATTGCGGCAACTTGCCGGGTTATTTTGCAGGACTGCCATTCGTCGTCATCATCAAGATACGAAACATATTTTCCTTTCGCCAGGCGCAGTCCGGTGTTGCGCGCGGCGGCAAGCCCCATATTTTTTTCATGACGGTGATAACGAACATTTAAGCCTCTGCTGCTGATCCATTCCGGAAGATCACTCTGAGAGCCGTCTTCAACGACAATTATATCCAGAGCCGGGTAATCCTGATTAATAACGCTTTGTATGGCACGGCGCGCAAGTTCAGGTCTGTTGTATGTTGTAACAACAACGCTGACCAGAGGATTTGCATGTTGATTGCTCATTGCACAGGCTCAAAGATTTTAAGATTATGAATTCCCGGATTCTGTAATTTACCAATACCATCTTCACCGAAGCCAAATACCTTCATCAAGGCCAAAGCCCTGGGAATATTATGATATCCATCTATAATTCCGCGCCATACTGGATTATCAACTTCCCGGCAACGTCCCACGGATTTGTTTGTAATCCTGTTTGTTGTGCCGACATTAGGGTCCTGATCATCCTTTTCATGACTAATAATGTAATCGGATGTTATTGCGCCGGCATTAAAATTAACGCCCAACCATGTCAAAAAAGCCTGCTTGGCTTGAACCGGATGCCCGACGAGATCTTCATATCTTACAAGAAAACAACGCGCATTTGAATTGCGTTCGGCAAATTTCAACAACCCTTCATACTGTCCGGCCCATTGCTTCCAGAATCTCATTCCACGGCTGATCTCCGGGTGCCGTTCCGATTCAAACAGGCTCACCAGTTGATCTCTGGGATCACGCACAACACAACAGAATACGGCGTTCTCTCCTGTAGCAGGCCATATCCTGTTCAGCGCCCGGATGTAATGAGTGGATTTATCAACAAGTATTTTTTTTGCATGAAACGACTTTCGCCATGAAACAAAGAACCCGTCAGGTTGAAAAGGCTGTACTTCCAATTCCGAATGAGAGCCGAGAAAGTTTTTCATCAAGCTTGAACCTGTCCTTGGCATACCTGTCATATAAACAACCGCTATTCGGTTCCCGGCATGTTTCGTTTTTTCATTGTCAAACCTCGCGAACCATTCGCGCAAGGCACGTACCAGTATCTGCATTCTCCAAACCACGCCTCTAAAGAAGCTTTTCATAACGTTTTTAACAAACGCCGGACACAAATTATCAATTAATGCATGCGCCGCCGAAGACATAAAAAAAGATCTACCGGGAGCCACAGCTGAAGCTTTCCGGCCCCAAGATATGGCTTCTTTCAAATTCAGTATTCTCAAATTAATCACGGCCAACTGAAGCAGGAACCGGCAATGAATATCGGGATTATCAGCAAAGTCATCTTGAAATGTTGACAGTCTTTTCTTTTTTGATGCAATGGCGTTCCGCAAGTTATCACGTGTCTGCAGACTAATGCGGTCATCGGCATCAAGGTGAATCAGAGCAAGAACTCGCGGCGCGTAAATCACATTATAATGTTTCGATATCCGCCGCCAGTAATCACCGTCATTCCCGCGAAAAAGATCCTCGTCAAAAAAACCGACCTTGTCAACAACCTCGTGTCTTATTATTACAGTCGAAGAATTGCCAATACTCTGCTGCTCCAGCATCTTCAGAAACACATTACCCCTCAAACGCGGCGCGTACACAGAAACAGATTTCCCGTTACGAACATATTTCATCCACGCATAAACCAATCCAACATCGGGCCCGGCTTTTTCAATCATCGGAATTTGCACGGCCAGCTTGTCAGGCGTCCACTCATCATCATCATCCAGAAACGCTATATACTTTCCGCGGGCATTTTTCATTCCGGTGTTACGCGCCGCAGATGCACCCTTTCTTGATTCATGCTGAAAAAATCTGACACGCGGATCTTTTATGCCGTCTATCATGGCCGCGGTATCATCAGTTGAATTATCAGCAACAACAATGATCTCAAAATCTCCGTATGTCTGAGCCAGCACACTGCGGATGGCACGGTTAAGCATGGCCGACCGGTTGCGCGTAGGAATCACAACACTGACCATTGGCCCTTCTTGTTCAGGGGATGTTTTTAAATCATTCATTTCAATCTTATCCAGTAATTAACACACCGGCACACATTAGCCATTACAATTAATTGTGCTTTCTGCCATGCCGACGGTTCTTTCGTCAAAGTATTACTCGGCGCCTTCCACCTTATAACCGGCTTGAAACTCCGCCATGAAAACAAAGGGGCATCCGGCAAACCCAGCAAAGCAATCTGTTTCTCGCCAAAAGCAACCCTGACCGTTTTCCTGATAATCTCTTTAAAAGTCGATCTCGCAGGATGCCTCACAATGGATCCGGGCATATAAATCATCTTCTCTCCGGCCTTTGTGATACGGCGGCCAAACTCATAATCTCCGCCCGACACCAGATCATTCCGAAACCCGCGGTAACGATCGAACACATCCCTGCGCACAAAGAAATTAGCTGTAGCGGCAAATCCTTGTTTCTCAACATAATCTTTCTGATTAAGTTTTCTGGCGGAATCATACAATTCGAAGATGTTCGGAACCTCCCCTTTAAAAAAGAACGATATAGCGCCACCGCCGCAAGCCGCATTCTGATTTCTCATCTGTTCGTCCGCGGTTTTAAGCCACAAAGAATCCGGGATACAATCCGAATCCGTAAACGCGAGTACATCGTTTTTCGCGCAGGCGGCGCCGGCATTTCTGGCCGCATACGAACTTTTGACACGCGTCTCCGAAACAATACGCATAGATATTCCGCCCGTCCCGCAAGCACGCTCAATAGCCTGAATTGTTCCGTCCGTTGATCCGTTATCGGCAATGATCAATTCAAAACATTCCCGCGGATATTCCTGACGCGACAGCGCGTCAATAGCCAGACATATCCGCCGGACATCATTATAAACCGGAATAACAACTGAAAATGTAAGCATAATTGAATTACATGTCCCGCAATCTGCGTTTAATCAATAAGTACCGTGATTTCATGGAAAAAAGCGGCCCGAGATATTGATTCAGCCTTTTGAATTTCAACAGGCTTTTTGCAAATGGCTCCCCCCTGCTTTCTATCCGCTTTTCGAATTGTTCTTTCGCAAATGTGTAAAGCTCCATATCCAAGGTGTTTTGCGCTGTTATTCTCTGAATTACCGCATCAGGATACTCGCGCGCACGGTCTGTCACATTTTTTTTCGAATAATACAAGGCCCGCGTCCACATTAACTGCTCTCGAAAAAGAAGTATGGATTCGTCAAACCGCTCCAGAATCCCAAACACAACATGTTTCTCAAGAATTCTTTTAATGCGTTCCATATCCGTGCCGATTCCTGATTCAAAGCATCTCGATTGCAGGATATTTTTTATCGAATTAAACTGGCCGTTATTGCACTCCGACCATTCCTCATCCATTCCGTTTTGAAAAAAACTTTCCAAACTGTATTCATTCGTCAACTTATGCATAGCATGCCGGGTGTTTCGCCGCGCGAAATAATAAAGCGAAACAACACGGTCAACCGGATGTCTGAACATGGTCAATAATATCGGATTGCTTACTTCCTCAATAACGCTAATGGCCTGATGTCCATAAACAAGCCTGTATTTCATTCTATCTTCCTCGGAAAGCTCCTTGAAATTGCGAATGGTTTCCTTCTTATCTCCGTGGATAAAAAACACTGTTCCCGTTGCGTACTGACTCAAAAGTATATCATTAAGCGTTGTTCCAGCCGTTTTGGGAATATGGTGAAAAACTACTGTTTTCGCGTTCATTTCACTGCTTTCCTATGGATTCGTGAATGTTGTTTACCATTCGCACAGTATGGATATTCCAGTTCATTGTTTCAATGTTTCTTTTCCGGCCGGCTTCTCCCATGCGGCTCGCAAGACTTGTGTCTTTTAATATCTTAACTATGGCTCCGGCAATATCAGCCGGCTCATCCGGTTTCACCAATAAACCGGTTTCACCATCCGCAACCGCGTCTGCCACTCCTCCGGAAAGCCCGCCAACAACCGGTTTGCCGAAAGCATTGGCCTCAAGAAAAACTATCCCGAAGCCTTCAGTCTCACCATCCGCCAAATCACGGCTGGCCATTACAAAAATATCGCACCTTTTATAAAAGAAATATTTTTCATCATCAGTAAGACGCCCGAGAAACACAACGCGGTCTTTAACACCCAGCGCCTGCGCCATTGATTCCAAATCAGCCCGGTATGGACCGTCCCCTCCTATCAAATAAACAAAATTCTGCACATCACGCGCGATCAGAGACAGTGATTCAAGAACCTTATCCACCCCCTTCCGCTGTTCAAGACGGGCAAGTGTGAAAATAATTTTGCGGCCTGCAAGATTCATATTTTCAATACCTGCCGGCTGCCATTCACGATGCTCATCTCGCCATCTACCGACTTTTTCCATATCAATACCGCAAGGCGCTATTTGAATGGCGTCACCATGAACACCCATTTTCATCAACCTGCTGCCTGTATACGAACTAATGCAGTAAACCTTCCGCGCCGATTTGTATATCAAACGGCGAATCCCGGCTTTAATCGGGGATTTCAAGACACGCGTTACTTCCGATCCATAGGCGATGATAAAGTAAGGCACCCCTAAAATTTTAGAGGCGGCCAGAACATTAAGACCCAGCCCGCCTTTCCAATGAGTGCAAAGCAGATAATCGGCCTTTAAGCTCCGGGCCTTCGCGCAAACAATTTTAAATAGATCGCCCTTACGGGACCGCGAGAATCTCACCACGGGATATCCACACGCGCGGTCAAAGCCGGCATCACCTTCCATTGCCGGAGCCAGCATCAAAATATTTTCACCAGCCCGATGCATATGCAGAGCAGTCTGGTGAACATATTCCTGTATTCCGCCATCAGCCGGTTTTAAATGCAGTGTTATGACAAGTCCGTTAACGGGAAGCCTCCTGATATCAATTTATTCTTCTCTCATACACGGCCAATATTCCAACACGTCGGGGCCGATAATTTTGTCCAAATCCTTGTTTTCCCTGCGATAGAACTCCCTCAAACACACCCTTATTTTCTGCTTCATGGGAGGATACGGCCTGCTTACAATGTTCTTCCTTTTCAACCAGCCAATACCCCGGGCGACAAGATTAGGTTTTGTATGCGGCATGATATCAAGGCTGGAACTGATTATTGATGTGCCTATCATTATATCCACAATATTCAAAATTAACTGCAATCCTAAAAATCTCGGTATCCTCGCCTTATTACTGTGGCGGCCCATTGAAGAATAATCCAATTTTTCAGGGTCAACGCCAAGAAATCTGCATATTTTTTCAGACTCCAACTTAACGTTTTTTACAAACCTTTCGAAAACGCAGAAATAAAACTGCTCCTTGGGAAAACATTTAAGATAATTTTCTATCTGCTCCTTGTACAACCCGCGGTTCAGGATTACCAATGGTGAAAATTGAATCTGCTTCTCAAAAGGATAAATTGCCCGCCCCGTTCTGACAAGGTGCCAATACGCCGAATAAGCCCTCGTCACAGGATCGCGCAGCATAAAAATAATTTTGGCATCCGGTATGCTTTCCATGATGCGCCGGGGCGCTTTCCGGGACACCATGTATGTTGTTGATGCCTCACCGCACAGTTGAGAAGGCAACGCGCTTGAAAAGAAATTTTCATAATTACACAGCAAATGTTCCTTCTGCTTGCGCCACTCAAACGCCTCCCATTGCTCAGGGGCCTCAACAAAAAAATCGGCATGATGCGCGGAAAAATCATCCCTATCAAAGAAAAACAGCTCCTTCTGTTTGGGCATAAAAATATCAGGATGCGATTCGAGAACCGAAAACAAGGTTGACGTGCCTGACTTCATGGCACCGGCAATAAAAAAAGATGGCAACATAATTCACGCCTTTCTGATCAAGCAGTTTTACAATCACTGCATATTCCACACCGCAAAACAACCGGAAGACAAACTCTCGTCCTCTACACCTGACGGCAGAGCCATGCCGGTCGAAGCACCCAGCAGAAGTCCGCACCGTTTGTCTTCCATGTTAAAACAAAAGAAATCGTATCTTAAATCCAAATCGCGAAAAAATGAATACCAAACTTTTTCAAGCGGAAATTCAACAACTGCGTCAACCGGCCAGAATAAGCCCGCTTTTTCAAGCGCGTCCCGGTATTGCGATAAACCTTTGATCATTTCACGTCTGGATGCTTCGCTCT
The DNA here is from genome assembly GCA_041306605.1 of Lentisphaerota bacterium. Classification (GTDB taxonomy): domain Bacteria; phylum Verrucomicrobiota; class Kiritimatiellia; order UBA8416; family JAQBFJ01; genus JBFZFB01. The sequence goes on from JBFZFB010000183.1 coordinate 20,216, forward strand.
GCTCAAGAGCCAGAGCCTTTAATGCTGTTCCCGCCCAGTGCTCTCCGCCCGGATAGCCTGCAATATCACATTCATCCAAACGCTGTTTTTTCGCGTATTTAAGAGCACCCAACGCAACATCATGAATCCATGGCATTCCGCACACAGACATAAGCTTTAAAATATCTCTTGCGTTTACAATATGATAGCGGCGTGAGAAAGAAGATGCCGACAAATCACGTTCAATAGCTCCATTGGGCATAACCAGACGCGGCCACCGTTTCTTGGCAAGCAGGAGACATCTGTGAAGTATCCTTACAAACACTCTGACCGCGCCGCAATCGCATTTCCAAAACGCGTCATGCGCAAAGTATAACAATCGAAACACCACACACCCGCCCGAAGCCGTCATCACCCGCGACAAAGAATCCTCCGCCCTTTTCACGCATGCAAGCGCTTTATCATCATTGAACATCAGCGCGTATTTCTGCAGAGCCATCAATGAACAAATATGCGTATTAACAGTCAATGTATTGCCGGGACTCTTACCGAAAGCGCGGGAAGCAACAAGCGCCGGATATCCCATAGCGGTTTCCGCGCTTTTTTCGATGGTATCATGCAAAAACCACAAGCCGTTATTTTCAATTTCATCGCAATGGTTCAAAAT
>JBFZFB010000184.1:0-3478 GCA_041306605.1 Lentisphaerota bacterium
GGACGAAGAAGTTTGCATAAAGCTTCAACAATTGCCTCGTCTGAAAAATTATGCTCAACGTTTTTATCTTTAACCAGAACCTTGAATCCGCGGATTATGTTGTTGTCTCCCTTGATAGACAGTCCTGACTTCAATGCAGAAGCGTATTTTGACATAAAGAAATCTGTAACGGCTTTCTGTTCGTCAGGATTCAGTACCAGTTCAATTTGCTGGGTGTTGGATCCTTGTCCGAAATAGCTTTCGACCACTTTTGTAAGCATTTGAATGAGAGCCTGCTGAGTTATCAAGCCTGAGAGTTCGCCGCGGACAATATCTTTCATGGTTAGCTGTAGGGCTTCGCCAATGGAAAGGATTATATCTCGGGCTGATTGTTGAATGGCTTTTTCAGCTCTCAGCTTGAATTCTGCAGCATCGCGTTCGGCCCGTTCAATGTTTGCTTTGGCCTGAATTTCAGCCTGACTTTTAATTTCTTCTGCTTTTCGTTTGGCAGCTGAAATTATTTCCGCGGCCTGTGATTCAGCTTTATCTACGCCGTCTTTTTGTATGCGATCCAGCAGATTTTGAAGTTCTTCTGTCATTTTTTTCTTATCCCTTTGTTTTCCGTGTCTTATAACAATTTTGTCATAGTAATGCCAGCGGAAATGTCTTTTTTAACATCAACAAGACACTTGCCTAAAGCGGCAAGGATGTTTTGAAGACTTTTTCCTGCGGCATGTTTGCTGTCAATGAAAAGAGCGCCTATTGTCAGGTTGACAGGCAAGTCTGCCTTGCCTACGGCGGAACTCTGCACTGCGTCCCTGATTTTGTTAAGCTGATTCAGACCTTCGTCTTTTGTCATAGCCGAGAGGCATAGAATGAGCTCGTCGGCGCCGAAGCGTGCCAGGATATCCATGTCTCTTATATGTTTGCGTATAACGGTGACGATATCCGCCAGCATGGCATGCGCGGCGTTAATGCCGTGTGTTTCAATGTATTTCCGGAAAGCCGGCACGCTTATCAGTGAGAGAACGATTGCGTAATCATGCTTCTGCGCGCGCTCGATTTCAGTTGCAAATGCGGGTACAAAAGCCTTGTATTGCAGGGCTTGAGAGGAATCGTCTATTTGGGAAAGAGTTTTGCTGGCTTTTATCAGTTCGAATTTCTCCATGAGATTGCCGATTATGTATCCCAAAACCTGAAGGTGCAGGAGATCTGTTTCCGTGAACTGCTCGTGGTTGGCGCGGTCGCAGAATATATATCCTACGCCGCGCTGGTTCCTGACGATGGGCGCGAGTACTGCGGACGAAAAATCATGTTCCAGTTTCAGTTCCTTGTATAGGACGGAAGATGGGTCTACATTATTCAGGAGCATGGGTTGTTGTTCCAGCACCACCTGTTCAACGGTTGGGGTGGGGCCGTCGGCGTGGAATTTTTTTGCAAAGCTATAGCTGATCTGGCGTGATATTTTTATTTGCAAATCTTTTGTGTCATCATCTATCAAAACCACTGCCACGCTTTGAGACGGGAAATAATCCTTTGTGCTGTCCATTATGACATGAAGCGCTTCTTCCAGAGAGAGTGCGCCATCTGCTTCCCGCATAACATGAACGAGCCATCCGCCGAGACTGGGGTTAATCATTTTTCTGTCCTCCCATGATTTTTTCTCATTCTGCCAGTTACGAAATTTCCCGGGGCGAATGGTTCACCCCACCTTTTTCATACATTGCTGATAATAAACGATGCATGCCTTAAATCAAGCCAAAACAAAAGCAGAAATTGTGGTGTTTGACAATCAGCCGGGATTTACACTAGTTCAGAACACGGCAGATGCGGAGACTTTTTGACAGGACTTGTCCTGTCGAACCTGTCCTATCGAACCTGTCATGTCGCATGATGTGATTAACCGTATCATTCAAACGGAGTGCCATTGACTTCATCTTGACATGAAGTCCATATCAGTTAATAGTTATTGGAAATTTGATGCGAATGGGGGCTAAATCAGGTTTTGCATCAATATATTATCAGGCAAAAGAAGATAAAAAGGCCCTATTACGGTTAAAACAAAAAAACAATGCAGTATATGAAGCGATCATTCCTTTTGTTTAGTCTCATTCTTCTGTCAACAGGCTTAACCTTGAATGCCCAAGAGCTAGAAGAAGGTGATTACTTGTATACAATAGATTTTACTGAGGGGGTAACAGCTACAATTATTGGTTTTAATCTGGATTACTCCGGTGCATTGACCATCACAAATACTCTGGGCGGTCTTACCGTCACACGCATTGATTTCGCTGCCTTCTATGGATGCACTGGGATAACCAGTGTCTCTATTTCTGACAGCATCACAAGTATCGATGAATGGGCGTTTGGGTACTGCATAGGTATGACCAATGTCTGGATCGGTAGATGCGTTGCCGATCTTCATCGTTATTCGTTTGTTGATTGCAGTAGCTTGGTTTCAATACACGTAGATCCATTGAATTCTTCGTTTAACAGTGTGAATGGGGTTGTGTTTAACAAGGCGCAGACCGTACTCTTGAGTTGTCCCGCTGGTAAAGTTGGAAGCTACGCTATACCTGAAGGCGTAACCATGATCAATGAGAGTGCGTTTGCTGGGTGCGCCTGGCTGACCAGCATCATGATTCCTGAAAGTGTCGCCAGCATTGGTATTACGGCGTTTAGTAGATGCGCCGGATTGACCAGTGTCTCGATACCAAATAGTGTCACAAGTATCGGGAGCTGGGCCTTTGAGCTCTGTCATAGTTTGACCAACGTTTTTATTCCGGAATGCGTTACCAATATAGGGGATGGCGTGTTTGGTTCATGTGCCAATTTGACGGCGATAAACGTGGATGGTCAAAACCCGGTGTATAGCAGTACTAATGGGGTTATGTTCGATAAGGCGCAGACCACGCTTGTGCAATATCCTGCCGGGAATAATGCAGGCGTATACATTATCCCTGACAGCGTAACATGCATTGCATGGTTTTCTTTTTACAGCAGTATTGGTCTAACCAATATTATTATTTCCGAAAGTGTTACTAATATGGGATGGTGGGCGTTCTCTGGATGCACCGGGCTGACCAGTGTCTCGATACCAAATAGCGTCACAAGTATCGGGCAGTGTGTATTTGATAACTGCACAGGGTTGACTGAAGTCACGATTCCCGACAGCGTTACCAATATTCATGGTTTTGCGTTCTATTTCTGTTCCGGCCTGACCAGCATCAGGATTCCTGAAAGTGTAGCCAGCATTGGGAGGTTGGCGTTTGGTCAATGCACCGGTTTAACCAGTGTTTTTTTTGATGGCAACATGCCCGATGCAGGTGAGGATGTGTTCTATAACAGTGATCATGTGACAGTTTGTTATCTGCCGGGTGCCACGGGGTGGGGGGCGACATTTGCTGACCGGCCGGCATTATTATGGAATCCGACGTTTCAAGGTGGTGACGGCTGTTTTGGTGTATCAAATAACTGCTTTGGCTTTAGCATTACCGGA
>JBFZFB010000185.1:0-5934 GCA_041306605.1 Lentisphaerota bacterium
TATAACACACTTATTTCGGGCTTTGGAGCCAAATCGGCTCCTTATGCCCGAATTTCTTCCATAGTAACTCGCTGATCTTCAATGTGTTACCGACGGTGGGACAGGCTCTAGATAATACCGAAAGGAAATGAAAAGGATGAATTTGAATACTGCGATTGATTTTAAAACGGGAAACGGGTAAAAATGGGGTATGGAATACGAAGAATGTCTAAAAAGCTAGTGCCGCCCTTTCGAGCGGCACCGTTCCTCTGTCCACACGTGGTGGATGAGCTAGATACAAGAGTAAAGTAACATAATATGTCTTATTTTGTATATATTTATTTTGATGGCAATTTCACGGATGTTGTAGGGCATATCCGATTATTAATGATGTAGAGCATATTAATTGATGTCGCAGCCGTCAGAAAACCACAAAAATGCCGTTTTCATTAAACTTTCACGATATTTTGAGGCCACATTCAATCGCAACATGCTCTAAACGGCGATGTTGATTAGCCGACCGGGGATGATGATGACCTTGCGGACGGGTTTGCCCTCAATGAATTTCTGCACGGTTTCGTTTTCAAGCGCGGCGGCTTCCAGTTTTTTGTTGTCAATACCGGCCGGTACGGTGATGCGGCCGCGAACTTTTCCGTTTATCTGAATAACTATTTCCAGCTCATCCCGTTTCAGCGCGTCTTTGTCAACAACCGGCCACTGCGTTTTCAATATGCTCGATTTATGGCCAAGCTCCTGCCAGAGCTCTTCAGCGATGTGCGGCGCGAAAGGGGACAGCAGGATAAGCAGGGTTTCCATGGCTGTCCGGTACACGGCCTTTTCCTGTTCAGTGCTTCCGGTGTTAATGCCGCTGTCATCCATCAAATTGGCCAGTTCCATAAGACGCGCTATGGCGGAGTTGAAGTGGAACCCGGTTTCCATATCCTGTGTGATGTTTTCAATCGTTTCATGAAGCTTGCGGTAAAGATCTCTTTCCTTGTCGCGCATTTCTTTTATCTTGCAGACGTATTTTTCTGATGATGTCAGTATGTCCTTATTTTCGTAAACTCTGCGCCAGATCCGTTTGATAAAGCGGGCGCATCCTTCGATGCCCTTGTCGCTCCATTCGGCGTCCTTTTCCGGCGGGCCGATGAACAAAGTATACATGCGGAGTGTATCCGCGCCGTATTGTTTTACAAGCAGGTCAGGGCTGACGACATTGCCTTTTGATTTTGACATTTTATAAATCTGGCCGTCTTTTTCACTGCGCTTGCATATCATGCCTTGCGTGAAAAGCGCGCGGAACGGTTCGCGGAACGAGCAGCAGCCGGCATCGTGCAGTACTTTGACTATGAACCGTGAATAAAGAAGGTGCAGTACCGCGTGTTCAATTCCGCCGATATACTGATCCACAGGCAGCCACGCGTTTATGTCGCCGGTGTTGAAAGGTTTATCTGTTGTTCGCGGGTTGACATAGCGCAGAAAATACCAGCAGGAGCAGAGCCATTGTGCGATTGTGTCGGTTTCACGGCGGCCCGGTCCGCCGCAGGACGGGCAGGTTGTATTGATGAATTTTTCATGAGACGCGAGCGGATTGCCGCGTTCGATGCGGAAATCCACGTCGTCGGGCAGAAGGACTGGCAGGTCTTTTTCCGGAACCGGCACGGCCCCGCACTTCGGGCAGTGTACTATCGGAATTGGGGCGCCCCAATAGCGCTGACGGCTCATCAGCCAGTCTCTGAGTCTGAAAGTTATGGTGAAATCGCCGAAGCCCTTATCTTTTGCCAGCTGGATAATATCGTGCATAGCTTCGCGATTATGGCGGTTGTTGAACGGACCGGAATTAACCATAGGTCCGTCGCCGATATAGGCTTCTGTCATGGTTGATCCGTTGAGATTATTATCCGGATTTTGTATAACAACTTTGACCGGCAGTTGGTATTGTTTCGCGAAGCGGAAATCTCTTTCGTCGTGTGCGGGCACGGCCATTACAGTTCCAGTGCCGTATTCCATCAGGACGTAGTTGGTGACCCATAGCGGGACAGATTCGCCGTTGTAGGGATTGGTCACATGGAAACCTGTGAAGACGCCTTCCTTGGCGGAGCTATCGTTTGATCTTTCCGCGGCGGAGACCATTAGCTGGCGTTTGATAAAATCGTTTACTTCCTGCTCGCGTTTGGAGCCGCGTATGAGTTTGGCAAGAAGCGGGTGTTCGGGCGCTATTGCCATGAAAGTTACGCCGTAGATTGTATCCGGGCGGGTGGTGAATATGGGGCAGGGGTCGCCGGTTTCCGTGACTGTGAAATTGATGTTGGCGCCTTCTGATCTGCCGATCCAGTTGGCCTGCATGTTTCTGACTTTTTCGGGCCACTGATCAAGCATGGTTATATCGTCCAGCAGTTTCTGGGCGTAATTTGTGATACGGAAGAACCATTGTTTGAGTTCTTTTTTTGTTACCGGTTTGCCGCACCGTTCGCAGGTGCCGTCAGGCAGAACTTCCTCATTGGCCAGTGTGGTGCAGAGTTCGCACCAGTTTACCTGCGCGTTTTTCTGGTAGGCAAGTCCCATCTGGTGCATTTTGAGGAATATCCATTGAGTCCACCGGTAATATTCGGGGTGGCAAGTGGCCACTTCGCGGTCCCAGTCGTAGCCGACGCCCCATTCTTTGAGCTGGCGTTTCATGTGGATGATATTCTTCTTGGTAGATTCTTTAGGATGAATCCCCAGATTTTTCGCGGCGTTTTCGGCGGGTAGTCCGAAGGCATCCCAGCCCATTGGCGACAGGACGTTAAAGCCGTGCATCAGTTTATAACGGGTGACCACGTCGCCGATGATGTAATTTCTGCCGTGTCCGACGTGCATTGTGCCTGACGGGTAGGGGAACATGGTGAGGCAATAGTATTTTTTGCCGGACTTGGAGATGTCAGTTTTGAAGGTGCCGTTCTGTTCCCAGAATGTCTGCCATTTATTTTCTATTTCCGCGAAGGGGCATTGTTCTTTCATAGTAGTTCTTTTTTAGATTTGTCTGGATGTTTAAAAAGTTTTCTGTACTGATTTTTATGCAATATCCGGTTTAAAAAGTTTTCTGTAATTCCACTTTTTTTTCTGTTTCGGGTTTGATTTCGGCGTTGGCAGATGGCACGGCGGATTTCATGAAGGTTCCGTTTTCCCAGTAGCCGGTCAGAGTTTGTCCGCCGGCGGTGGTGTACTTTCCGTATCCCCACATTTTGTTATTACGCCATTGTCCTTCGTACTTATCGCCGTCGCTGAAAATAAAGGGTCCGCTTCCATTGACGAGTCTGCCGTTTTCCCATTGTCCTTCGATTATGCCGCCGTTACTGAACTTGTAAGTGCCATAGTTGGAGATTTTGCCTTTACTCCACTGGCCGCTGTACTGTTCTCCGTCCGGGAATGTGTAGGTTCCTGTTCCGTGCTGTTTGCCGTTGAGCCATTCTCCGCTGTAACTTTCGCCGTTGGCGAAGATCATGGTGCCGATGCCGTGCATCTGGCCGTTCTGGATTATGCCGTTGTATTTAGATCCGTCCTCGAATGTCAGCATGTTAATGCTGGAATCGATGGTTGGGACGGGTGGCGGCAGGGGGGTAGGAGAAGAGTTACCGCCCGTTGCGGCTGTTGGTTGCGCGGCGGTGACATTGGCGTCCGTAGGGGGATTTGATGTTATCAGCTTTTCCAGCAGTTCACGAGCTTCGGCGCTTTTCACGCAGTGAAGAGGCGTGACGCCGTCTTTATCCTTTGCGTGCAAATTCGCACCGTTTGAAACAAGTATCTCTATTACATCGAGCGCGTTTTTTTTCATTGCCCAGTGAAGAGGTGTTGATCCGTCGGACGCGGATGCATTCACGTCGGTGTCGCATTGAATGAGTATTTGAACGATTCCGGGAGCATTGCCTATGGCGGCCCAATGCAGAGAGGTGTGTCCCTTGTTGGACCGGGCGTTAACGTCAGCGTTGTTTACAACAAGAAGGCGGGCCACTTCGATGGAATTTTTGTTGGCCGCCCAATGGAGCGGTGTTGATCCTATATCGGTTCTGGCATTCACATTGGCGCCGCGGGTAATTAGCAATCTTGCTATGCCGGGATTGTCATACAGCGCGGCCAGATGAAGAGGTGTTGCGCCGCCCTTGGTGGTGGATTCCAGTGAGTTGGCGTCTTTTTCCAGAGAAGTCTTAACTTTCTCGATATCGCCGTTTTTGATTGCCTCGTGAATATCGCCGGCTTTCACCAGAATGGGCATGAAAAACGCGAATGCGAACAAATATATCAGACGCAGATGTTTTTTTATGACTGTGGACATTATTTTACCTTGTAAAACCGTATCTATTTAGCCATCCGAAGAAAATATTTCAAATATTTAGACAGGATGACAGGATAATATTTTTCAATGCTCAATCTTCTTTACCATGTTTCGTAACTTTTACAGTGCCAACTTGCCGAAATAGCCTTCTGATATTCTGTTTTTAGTCCTGCTCTATGAAATTCCAGCAATAGACATTTCTCGTATGCAGATTCCAGAAAGCCAAAGCCCATTTTATTATAGACCTTGTAATCACAACCTATGATCTTTTCAGTTATATTTTTATATTCCATCCCTTTGGCTTTCTGTACCAAAAGATTAACATGATAAATCCTGTCACGTCATCACGTCATCCGACATGACGGGTCACGTCATTCGACATGACAGGTCACGCAAAACTCTCCTTCTGCAAATAGCTTAATTCTTACGTAAAACCATCGCAGTTAAAGACTGCAAAAGCAAAACAGGCTCAAATACTATATTTTTTGTTTTATTATTGCAATTAGGAATGAAAAGAGTCTGAAAAAAAAGAAACCCGTCGGTCAGTTTAGCGTCAGGAGCAAGAACATAAAATCTTGGCCTAAAAGGCTGCAACTCAATACGGTTGGCATCCCATCTTGCAAAACCGACCGAGGGTCATCTTGGAAAAAGCACTATTCGTGCCAAAAAATATAAAAATCTGTTTGTTGGCCACTTATTACAAAATCCTGACATTTCGCAGACATAAATATAATAAATAGGCTTGTAATTTGCGTTTTTTGATACTTTTCGGCTTTAAACGATCATCAATTTTGAGAAAATCAGGAAACAGCGTGACTAATTTGAGAAAATCAATTAATTTTTCATCTCGCTTTTAACCTTAGATTTTGTTATAAAATACATAGTGGAGAAAGTTAATTTTTCGTTGGAGACTAATCTTAAATGAAAATCTTTAGGTTTCGATATATCTCTTTATTTTTTCTGGTCGGTTTGTTCTCGTTGATTAAGCCAAATGACTCCGGTGCGTATCCGGCAACAGGTCCTCTAAGCGGGAACGCATGGTATTTTCATATTAATGGTGAGCAATTCGCAGGGGTAGATAACTGGACAGGGGCCGCCGCTCCTGGCGGATACGGAAATTATACCGTCAGTGTTGGTCCGGCACACGTGCTAGCCGGTAACTCTTATAGCATAATCACAAGAATCAGTCAATATAACACAGGCAATGGCTGTATAGTCATGGTGCTGATTGACTGGAATCAGAATGATTCATTTACCAACAATGTTGATCTTGTTTTCAATCAATATCAGCATTTGTCCGCAGGTGGAGTTTATTCAGGAAGCGTTGCGGTTCCAACCAATGCGGTTCCCGGTTATACGACTATGCGAGTTATTGCATATAATTGGTCAGCCGAGCCGCGAGACGGAGGCGTATGGAATTATATGTGCGGAGAAGCGGAAGATTACAAAGTGCATGTGTCGGGCATATCAAACGGGAGTGGCGCGACGAATGTCGGCACCACATATGCCACGCTGACGGGCAAACTTGTGGCTACCAATGAGGCGGAGACGACGGTATCTGTTTACTGGGGTTTGAATGACGGCGGTACGATAAACAGTGTGGCGAGTCCGACGAATATAGCTGGTTGCGCGTTATGGTTGAG
>JBFZFB010000186.1:0-3363 GCA_041306605.1 Lentisphaerota bacterium
TAGCCGCAGCTAAACTGCTCGCAATGTTATCTGATACATCTGGTGATGGTTCTGCGCAAATGATAATGTCACCACTTCCTTTCTTATGCTCTGTTAGTACAACCATACGTCTGGATGGAATAGTAGCAAATGTTGTAATCCTACCGTCATGGCTATGGTCTTCAATAATTGGCTTTTCTATTGGTGGCGTGAAAAATGAGCATCCGCCTAACACCAAAGTAGCAACCATAATAATTTCCAATTTAAATTTCATCTCATTCTCCTTTTTTAAAACCTAACGCTCAGATTGAGGGACTTGCAATGAAGCGAAGCGGAATTGCCTGTCCCGCTCCAAGCTGTTGTTGAACGAAGCCGCTACGCGGCGAAAAATTTAAAAATGGTGTAAACTCCTTTTTATGCGTGCCCAATTCCGGGCACTCTAAACGAAAGGATTATACCATGAAACGATCAGAAGTAAACCGATTTAACAAGCTTTATCAACGTCACCTGGGCTTGCTCAAGCTTCAGGGCAAAAGTCAAAAAACCATTGATGCCTATTCCCGGGCCGTCCGCCGTATCCGAGGTCATTTTAACTGCTGCCCCGACCAGTTAACTCTGGAGCAACTGGAAACTTATTTCGGTCAACTGGTGGAGACCCACTCCTGGAGCACCGTCAAGATCGATCGAAACGGCCTGCAATTTTTCTGGCGGTACGTGCTCCAGCGAGACTGGGATTGGATTCAAATTATAAAACCGCCGAAAATTCGCACCATCCCGGATATTCTTACCCCAGACGAAATCGAACAGATCATCGGAAAAACTCACAAGCTTCGCTATCGTGTCTTTTTGTTGACCACCTATTCCCTGGGGCTCCGCCTGGAAGAAGCCCTGTCTCTTCAGGTTGGCGATATTGATGCCGGACGCAAGAAGGTTCATGTCCGCCGGGGCAAGGGCCATAAAGACCGACTGATCCCATTGCCGGATCTTACATTACATGGCCTGCGTGAACTCTGGCGCAGGCATCGGCATCCGTATTTCTTATTTCCCAATGCCAACGGCTCTCTGAAAACCATTCAACAAGCCACAACCCATATGGACAGAGGCGGCGCCCAAAACGCCATGAAAATAGTGGTAGCCGAATGCGGCATTAAAAAAAAGTATCCATTCACTCCCTTCGCCACAGCTTTGCCACGCATCTCCTTGAACGCGGCCTGAGCCTCCGTCATATCCAGGCGCTGCTCGGCCATGCCAGCCCGGCGACAACCGTGCGTTACACACACCTTACTGATGTCGCCGAAAAAGACAGCCTGACCACCATTAATGCGCTGATCAATACCCTCCATGTGGATTTCAGGAGGGTGTAATCATGAATCTGGCCCCCATTATCCATCAATATCGCAATGCATTTGTGAAAAAATACGGCAATACCGTCCTGCCGGGACACCTGAAGGCAATGGATGCCATTTGTCGTTGCCGGACACCGGCTTCCGGTGAACTTTATGTGCAGTGCCCCGACTGCAGGCACGCCGAATGGCGACCATCATCCTGCGGGCACCGCAGTTGCCCGACATGTCAGAATTTCGACACCAGTCGATGGATCGATCGGCAAACAGACAAATTACTACCGGTTCTGTATTATTTGGTAACGTTCACCCTGCCGTATGAATTAAGGTCATTGACCTGGCGCCATCAACGTCAGGTATATTCCTTATTTTTTCTGTGTGTTTCGAGCACGCTTAAAGACTTCGGCCTGAATCCAAAGCATCTCGGAGCCCAGATCGGCATGACCATGGTCTTGCATACGCATAATCGAAGGCTTGATTTTCACCCCCATATCCATGTTGTGGTGCCCGGCGGCGGAATTGATGATCGCCGACGCCAATGGAAAAAGAAAAAAGGAACATATCTGTTCAGTGAATATGCAATGGCCAGGGTTTTTCGAGCCCGGTTTTTAGCAGCCTTGAAAGATGCCGGGTTTTCCGTCCCCTCCGAAACGCCTTCAAAATGGGTCGTTGATTGCGACCGCGTTGGAAAAGGGACCACCGTTCTGCAATATTTGTCCCGGTATTTATATCGGGGCATCATCAGTGAAAAGAATATCGTCGCTAATCAAGATGGCCGGGTTACGTTCATGTATACGGAAAGCAAAACAGGCAAAACGGGTTACCGCACCCTCAACGGCGAAGACTTTCTGCAGCTCATCCTGCAGCATGTTCTCCCTAAAGGATTTCGAAGGGTCCGCGACTTTGGATTTCTTCACGGCAACGCGAAAAAGCTGCTGAAACTGATACAATTGATTTTACACGTCGGACTCAACGCCATAACCCGCCGCCCAAGGCCTGCTTTTAAGTGCCCGTGCTGCAAAACCCCGATGATTATCCTGGGATTTCGTTACGCGGCATGGAACCCCGGATAAAACGTTGATACGGCTGAAACCGCGGCAAATTCAATACAGGAGGAATCTGATTTTATGGGAAAATGTGTTTTTTTAAAAGCCTGTTTACAGGTTAATGGCCTCGTGCGCCCTGTAAAAATCAAACGTCCCCGCAACGCCTTTCTTTGCCTGTTCCTGAAAAAAGATATTTTCATATAATCTGACCGGGCTTGTTCAACTACCGGATAAGATCGTGGTTCGTTTCACTCACACGATCTATCCTTGTTCGTTCGATTTCATCATCTATATCCTGGAAATCTCCATGCCAGAGGTCAAACTCCTCGCCCACTTTCCAGCTTTCCACATCAGATCGAGCATCGAGCCATGCTGTAATCCTTTTCAGTCTGGCATCGGGATCATCAGAGCGACGACCAAGCTCCACTACCAGGTCCAACTTGTTTTCTTTACCACCACCGCCACAGTAGCATCCATTTAATTCAATGGCTTCTTCGATGAAAGCGTCAAGAAATTCATCGAATCCGTTCTTCAGGTTTCGTATAATAACAAGCTGCTGTCCCCACTCAGTGAATTCACTCAAATGCTTTTTTTTACGAAGCCGTTTCTTCATGTTTATTATCTCCCAAATCGGTAGTATCTATGGGGACATTCTATAGTCATAATGAAATGTTCACGCTTAACTATTTATCGGCAATCCTGTGCTTCCAATACGATGGTTCTCTGCTGCAGTGCATGATGGCCAGTATCAAAATATAGTTATCTTCGATTGTATAGAGAATAGCGTATGGGAAGCGTTTTGTGAGACAACGACACACGTCTTCATTAATCACACGATATAAGAATGGATTCTCAACTATCCCTTCAATCGCGAACGCTACTTCATTATAAAAGGCCGACGCAAGTGAAAGGTTTTTCTCGAAATAATAAAGTGCGGCTTGCTCGAATTCAGATTGCGCCGCTGGGTGGAATGAATAGGTCATTTGCAATCAAAA
>JBFZFB010000187.1:0-12004 GCA_041306605.1 Lentisphaerota bacterium
CACGCATTTCCCATTTATTGTTCAAAACAATCCGTAATAAATCTTCCCTTAAATCAATATATTTTTTTCATTCACAAACAAAACGATGACAGACAACGTCGGAACCGCACGAAACCTGTTCCAGCCCATCAATCTCCTTAACCAGCATTTCTGCAATCATTTCTTTAGGCCCTTTTATCTCAACCGTGACACGATGCCCCGCATCAGCTCTTCTGGCCAGGCCTTTCGTCGTATCCGAGGCAACTATCCGGCCTTTGTTGATTATAAGAACCCGCTCGCAAATCATCTCCACTTCCGAAAGAATATGACTGGAAAGCAGAACCGTATGCTGTTTGGCCAAACCTTTTATCAGTTCACGAATATTCCGGATCTGATTCGGATCCAGACCTATCGTGGGCTCATCCAGAATCAGAACAGGCGGCTCGTTTATTAAACTGTCCGCCAGACCAACCCGCTGCTTGTAACCTTTGGACAAGCGTCCAATGATTGATGACCTGACATCAATCAGACCGCAACTGTTCGACACATCATCAATTCTGCCCCTGAGCTTCCTTCCGCGTAAACCTTTAAGCTTGCCACGATAACGGAGATATTCAACTACGCGCATATCCTCATAAAGCGGAGCATTTTCAGGCAAATACCCTATCTTGCGCCGTATCTCCTGCGAATCGTTCAGAATATCCAAACCGGCTATTGTTATATCTCCACACGTGGGAGCAAGAAAACATGTCAACATCCGCATGGTGGTAGACTTTCCGGCACCGTTAGGACCAAGAAATCCCACTATCTCCCCATGCTGAATTTCAAATGATATGTTATCAACCGCCACTGTACGGCCAAAACACTTTGTAAGATTGGAAACTTTTATCACTTACAGCTTTCTCCGGTTTAAAATGCCAACTACATGATTAAACCTTGTATATTACGCCCCATCTACCTTAATCGTCAAGACCATGGTTCAAAACCCATCATATCCAACCCAAGATATTCTTGATTCCCTCTTGTTTGTCTGACAAATTGAAGCGCAAATGAACAAGGATACCAATAGTTTTCCATATTCAGGCCTCTATACACAACGGTTGCGCCCAATAGCCCCGTCTGTAAGGGAATCATGCGACGGCCGCGTTTTTCACTACTCAGAACGCCATCTGCACTGCGTCTGGGCCGATCCCGCGTATAGGCCCAAAACCTTCCGGTCCGCCGATGGAGAAGAAGTTTCTGTTATTGATCCCGGCAGATGGAACATGGAAGCCGGCCCGGATTTTACGGATGCCACCCTTTCAATAGGCCCGGGTAGCCGTCATATAAAAGGCGACGTGGAAGTACATGTCAATCCAAACGACTGGATCAAACACTCTCATTCAAAAGACCCGCGATATAAAAGAATAATCGCTCATGTGACTTATTTTGACGGAACCCTGCCCGCAGAAAACCTTCCCGGCGGCGCTGTGCAGATCAGCCTTCATGACGCTCTCAAGACCAACCCCATGTTCTGTTTCGACAACATTGACATCACCGCCTACCCATACTCGACTATCACATCCCCCCCACCATGCCGCCAGATACTGTCGTCATGGTCTGGAGATGAAAAAATATCGCTCATCGAGGCGGAAGGTGAACATCGCCTGATGACCAAAGCATCCCGCATGGCGGCGGCTATAAAAGAGTACGGCAAAGAACAGGTGCTTTATGAAGAAATAATGTGCGCACTCGGCTACAAACACAATAAAGCCGCCTTCCGCAATCTGGCCAGACGTGTGCCATGGAACAGCCTGCGCAGCATTTCAGATGGGAACGCAAGCAAATCATACACTCTCCTGCTTGGCGTATCAGGGCTTCTGCCTTCGCGCATGCTTTCAAAATGGGATTCAGAAACAAAATCTTTTGTCCGTCATCTTTGGGATAACTGGTGGAAGATGCAGACAAGCGTCGAACATTTGTTAATGGATAAAACATCATGGCGCATCGCCGGCCTGCGCCCGCAGAATCATCCGCTCCGCCGCCTCGCAGCAGCAGCCGCGCTTTTCGGAAGCGATTTCAACATCCACTCCAGACTTTTATCTCTGGATCTTTCCAGTAAAAAAAACTGTTTCAAAGCCATCAATTCATTATTTCATGAGGCGTGCCGTATGAAATACTGGGACTGCCGATTAAGTTTTTCCGGCAAAATTCAACCTGAACCAGTATGCCTTCTTGGTGAACACCGGATAGCCGCAATCATATCAAATGTTATCGTCCCGTATCTCGCGGCATCAGGAATTGATCCGGGCAATTTGCTTTCCGACCTTCCGGAGGAAGATGACAACAGCCTGTCGCGTCAAGCCGCGTTTACCATTTTAGGACGCGACTATAATCCATCCTTGTACAAACCGGGTCTTCGACAGCAGGGTCTGCTTCGAATATTTCAGGATTTCTGCCTCGCGAACAAAGAGTGCGAAACATGCGAATTTGCCCGTTCTTTAAAAGAACACAGCCGGCAAGCCGCACAAACAGAAACCATGCGGGAGGCAAAACTTTGACGCTTACCGGTGAAACATCAAACATGGAAACCCACGAATACTATATGCGCATAGCCATGCGTGAAGCCGGAATCGCCAGTGAAAACAATGACGTTCCCGTGGGTTGCGTGGTGGTGCATTACGCATCATTACCGGCAACCGACAAAGGACGGATAATAGGAAAAGCCCATAATCAGGTTGAACTTCTTAAGGACCCCACCGCGCACGCTGAAATTCTCGCAATAACCCAGGCCGCGGCGGCGATTGGCGACTGGCGTCTCCTGAACACTGTAATGTATATCACAAAAGAACCATGCATAATGTGCGCCGGCGCAATTGTACTCTCCCGTATTCCAACTGTAATTTACGGCGCCAGAGACGTTCAACGCGGATCGGTCTCTCTATTTAACCTGCTTGACGATAACCGGCTTAATCACCGCTGCAAAGTGATAAGCGGCATACTTGAACCGGAATGCTCCAGTCTTCTCAAGACATTTTTCGCAAAACAACGGTCTGCCTGATAAAAAATTGGGGTGGCCAAAGTTGACCACCCCAATATATGAATCGTACAAATAAACTTATTGCTTGCCGCCCATTCCTAGCCACGCGGAAACAACAGGCCCAAACTTGACCACCACGCCGGAAAACACGACGCTTATCATGGCCATCAATTTGAGAAGAATATTCAAACTCGGGCCGCAGGTGTCCTTGAAAGGATCGCCTACAGTATCGCCAATAACCGCAGCCTTGTGGGCAGGTGAACCCTTACCGCCGTGAGCACCGCGTTCAATATATTTCTTGGCATTGTCCCATGCCCCGCCTGAATTATTCAGCGTCACAGCCAGAGCAAAACCGCATGCCATACTGCCGGCGAGAAGCCCCATTACACCCTCAACACCAAGAATCAAACCTGTCACTACAGGAGCAATTATCGCCATCAATGCAGGCAGAACCATTTCACGCTGAGCACCGGCTGTTGATATCTCCACGCACTCCGCGTAACTGGGCTTTTCTGTACCCTTCATAATCCCGGGCTTTTCCTTGAACTGTCTGCGCACTTCATTGACCATCTTTCCGGCGGCACGGCCGACGGCCTTCATCGCCATAGCCACAAACACAAAGGCAAGCATACAGCCGATAAACATACCGGCAATCAACTTGGGATTAACAATACTCATGTTGTACGCATGAGAAAAATCAAAGAGCGTCGCAGTCTTAACATTTATCAGCGCAGGAATAGCTTCTTTCGCGGCTTCCGCCTGCACCTTGACTGCATCATATGCCGTCTGAACCTTTTCCGTTACCTGATCAACATAAAACGCCACATTGCCTACCATCACAATGCCGTCTTTGGCAATTCTCCCGATCCATATACGAATCTCTTCTATATAAGCGGCTAATAACGCCAACGCCGTAAGCGCCGCTGAGCCAATGGCAAATCCTTTGCCTGTCGCCGCAGTTGTATTGCCGAGTGAATCAAGAGCATCTGTCCTCTTCCTGACTTCAGCATCAAGATGACTCATCTCAGCGTTACCGCCGGCATTATCAGCGATCGGGCCATAAGCATCTGTCGCAAGAGTAACACCCAATGTGGCCAGCATGCCAACCGCTGCAAAACCTATCCCGTAAAGCCCCATTGATACATTACTGAAACCTCCAGCGAAACCAAACGCGCATAGAACTGCCGCGGCAATCGTCAGCACCGGCAATCCGCAGGAATACATACCTGTCGCAAAACCATCTATGATCACTGTCGCCGCACCCATCGGCGCCTGATCGGCAATACCTCTTGTTGGCTTATACGTGTCTGAAGTATACATCTCCGTAAACTGACCTATCAACACACCCGCAACAAGACCGGCTATCACGGAGCCGCATATCCCCCAGCTTATCCATCCCGTCAAAGCCAGCACAGCCACTGCCACCAGAATCAATGCCGAACTGCCCAACGTGCCCAAAAGCAATGCACGCAAAAGGTTCTTCTGTGAAGCATCTTCCTTACAGCGGACAAAATAAACGCCAGCCACTGAAAGTATATTGCCTATACCGGCAACAACCATCGGCGCAAGAACAGCCTTGAGCGGGGTCATGTTGTATTGCTGAAGAGCAATCGGTGACAGGGACGCGCCAATTGCCGCGGTTGCAAGTATCGAACCGCAATAACTCTCATACAGATCAGCGCCCATGCCGGCAACATCACCGACATTATCACCTACATTGTCGGCAATAACTGCAGGGTTTCTCGGATCGTCTTCCGGAATCCCGGCCTCCACCTTGCCCACCAGATCAGCTCCGACATCCGCCGCCTTTGTGAATATGCCACCGCCGACACGGGCAAACAAAGCCTGCGTCGAAGCGCCCATGCCGAATGTAAGCATCGTCGTTGTAATCTCGTTCATCCTCGCTTCGGGATTCATGCCGGCATGCACCAGCGTAACGCCTAACAGCTTCAAGCCATTGGCCATATGTTCTGTCGTGTAAACCAGCTTATCCAAAATCAGATACCACAATGAAATATCAAGCATGCCGAAGCCAACCACAACAAGCCCCATGACAGCGCCTGAACGGAACGCCACCTGCAGTGCCTTGTTAAGACTCACTGTCGCGCCTTGAGCCGTACGGCTCGCCGCGCTTGTGGCGGATTTCATACCAAGAAAACCGCACAGTCCGCTGAAGAAACCGCCTGTCAAGAAAGCCACCGGCACAAATGGATTCTGAATGCCGTAATAAGCCAGAACCATAAATATAATACTAAGCAGAATAAAGATAATCCCGACCACTTTGTATTGACGAAAGAGATAAGCATAGGCTCCCTCACGCACATAGGAAGCTATCTCTTCCATCCTGTCGTTACCCTTGGGTGAATTCATCATATACCGATAACAGACGTAAGCAAAGATGAGCGCCACAACTGATGTTATCGGAGCCAGCCACCATATAAGCGGTGTTGTTTCCGAAATAAGACCTGATAACGCGTGACTCCCGCAAGAGCCACAAGACGCCATAGCCATAGCCGGCAACGCGAAAAAGGGAACAACAAAAGCAAACATTTTTTTACTCATACCCCCAACTCCTCCTTTATACTATGTTATGTGTTGAAAAATAACTAATGATTAGAAAAAACAAAACTGGCGTGTAATTTCAAACAAAATCAGGAACTTTGCAAGTATATTTGACTCCATTTTTTAAACTTATTTTTCCTGCTTTGACTTTAGCACTATGTATATGTATGGTAATGTTTCTATTTCAAAATTTGGAGAATAATAATGTCAGCAATCGAAGTAGCTTATCTGGGTCCATCCGGCACATATTCCCATCTGGTTGCCGAAAAAAAATACCGCCAGAACCGGAAATTGATGCCTATGCCAACAATTCTTGACGTATGTTCATTTGTAGCCGCAAAGCCATCTCTCCGCCGTGGAATTATCCCCATCGAAAACTCGTCGGGCGGCGCTATATATGAAACTGTAGACATTCTTCTGGCAAATAAACCGAAGTTTTACATAGAAGAGGAACTATCTCTGGATGTGAAACTCGCGCTTTTGGGACAAAAAGGCGGGAAAATCAAGGTGCTATATTCACACTTTGCACCCCTTGAGCATTGCTCCAAATGGATCAAACGTCATCTGCCCGGCGTGGAAAAGCGTGTTGTCTCAAGTACTGCGGTAGCGGCAGAAAAGGCGTCTGCTGATCAACATGCCGCGGCTCTTGGCAGTCGCAAACTTTCAAAAATATATAATCTCGATATAATTCACTACCCTGTTGAAGCAGATGTGCCGAATATCACTGTTTTTCTGGCAATAGGACACAAGCCGGAAAATCTTTTGAGAGACGCAAAAACAACGCTGGCGGTTAATCTGCCAAACACACCCGGCAGTCTTTGCACTTTTCTTGACGCGTTTCGCTCTGAAAATGTAAATCTTTCAAGAATCATATCAAGGCCCATCCGCGGATGCCCGAGAGAATATGCTTTTCTTGTGGATATAAAAGGTACAGCCGCAACTCCGAGCGTAAAGCGTGCATTGATAACGGCCAAAAAAACGTGTGTCAAACTTCGTGAAGTAGGCTCCTATCCAAGCCGCGCCTCATATAAATCATAATCACTTGTGATTCCAAAAATCAAATTTTAGAAGTAATTCAATACCCGTCATAAAATAGCCGCCAATCGTTAAACCCTTTATCAACCTGTCGCATGATATAATTTACCATGCGAAAAAAACAAAAAATTCCATTAAAAACACTTGATGTTTTCCAAGAACTTATTTACTCTTTTTTGCGGTTTTGTTTTGCTCACAGGGGAAAGTGATCATGGCTACGGAATACATCTTACTCGTTATCAGCGCCGTCCTGGTAAACAACTTTGTATTAACCAGATTTCTGGGCATATGCCCCTGTCTCGGTGTATCTAAAAAGCTTTCAACAGCGCTTGGAATGTGCGGAGCCGTAATCTTCGTAATAACATGCGCATCAGCAGTAACATGGGCTGTTGACCACTTTTTTCTTTCGGAACAAGGCATATTCAAGACAGACCTGAACTTCACGCAAACAATAGCTTTCATCCTCGTAATAGCGGCCTTCGTCCAGCTTGTTGATATCGTAATGAAAAAATTCACACCGAAACTGCATGGCGCTTTGGGTATATTTCTTCCACTAATAACCACCAACTGCGCTGTGCTGGGAGTAGCGGTTCTCAACATTCAACTCAAATACAATTTCACCAAGTCAGTCCTTTTCGGGCTTGCCGCTTCTCTGGGATTTTCTCTGGCACTGATAATATTCACAGGTATGCGCGAAAAAATAGACCGGGCCAATCCTCCAAAAGCTTTCCGTGGAGTTGCGATAGCACTGATAACCGCAGGATTGTTAAGCTTGGCTTTCATGGGCTTTGCAGGTCTTGTTAAATAATGAATATAATAGTTATAACTTTGCTTGTAATCGGCGGCATCGGACTTGTATGCGGCATATTACTGGCACTCGCCGCAAATTTTCTGGCAATCAAAGAAGACCCGCGCGTTGAAAAACTTCTAGAGATTCTACCAAACGCCAATTGCGGCAGTTGTTCGTTTGCCGGCTGTGCGGATTACGCAAAAGCCATAATAGTTGATGGCGTGGCAATAAATATGTGTACGCCCGGAGGTCCCGACATCGCCAAGCGGCTTGCGGCGTTTATGGGTGTGGAATTACAGGCAATGGAAAGGAAAGTTGCAATCATCCTATGCGGCGGTGACAAAGAAAAAGCGCCGCGAAGATCTACTTACAACGGCATTGCGGACTGTACTGCCGCAAATGCTGTGGACGGAGGCGACAAGATATGCCGGTATGGCTGTCTTGGATACGGAAGCTGTTCGAGAGTATGCCCGGTTGGCGCCATTGAAATCAGCAATGATCTTGCTGTTGTGCATGAAGATCTGTGCATAGGTTGCGGATTATGCGCAAAAACATGTCCGCGCGGATTAATCAAAATAATTCCGGCCAAAAGAACAATTCACGTTCTTTGCAGTTCCAAAGATAAAGGGCCGGTAGTCAAGAAAGCATGCAAAGTCGGATGCATAGGTTGCAGTATATGCTCAAAACTGGCCCCGAACGAAGCAATTAAAATGGACGGTTTTCTGGCACGAGTGGATTACACCAAAGATCTTGAAAATATCGAGCTTGTGGAGAAGTGCCCCGGCAAATGCATAATAAAAAAACATGATTTGAAATGAAAACATATAAAGCACAATATAAAATAGCAGGCGGCGTTCATCCGGAATATCACAAGGAATTGACCCGCGACAAGGGCATCGAAATAATGCCCCTGCCCCCCCTGCTCCATGTCTACATGTCTCAGCATCTTGGCGCCCACGCCAAACCGATATTAAAGAAAGGCGATAAGGTTTTGCGAGGTCAATTAATTGGTGAATCCACCGGCTTTGTGTCGGCGGCAGTCCACGCGCCAACATCCGGCACTGTCAAGAACATCGAAGAAACACGCACTGCCGCAGGAACATTCACGCAGACCGTTGAAATAGAACCGGATGGACAAGATCAATGGACAAGCAGTCTCACGCCAATTTCCAACTGGGAATCCACTGATTCAAAGGTTCTTCTCAACGCTATAGCTGCAGCCGGCATCACCGGCATGGGCGGCGCCGGGTTCCCGTCGCATGTCAAACTGTCACCGCCCTCAGGTAAACCTATTGATACAATTATTATAAACGGCGCCGAATGTGAACCTTTCCTTACCGCGGATTACAGGCTGATGCTTGAACACGCGGCGGAAATATGGGAAGGCGCAAGAATCATCAGCAAAATACTTGGCGCCAAGAATATCCGCATAGCGATTGAGGACAACAAACCGGAAGCAATATCAGCAATGGAAAAAGCAATCGGCACAGCCGACGATTCAGTTCATATCGTCATTCTGCCGACCGAATACCCGCACGGAGCTGAAAAACAGCAAATATTCGCGATAACGGGAAGACAGGTCCCGTCGGGCGGACTGCCGATGGATGTCGGAGTGGTTGTCCAGAACGTGGGTACAGCTCTCGCAATACGTGATGCTGTTGTAAATGGACATCCGCTGACAGAACGCGTAACAACAGTAACCGGCCTGCCTCTAGCACAGCCAAAGAATGTCATGGCCAGAATAGGCACACCGTACTCGGATCTTATTAAATTCTGCGGTGGAATAAACGGCGTTGCCGCCAAAATTATTTCCGGCGGCCCGATGATGGGGCTGGCGCAAAGTTCACTTGACGCGACAATAACAAAAACGACGTCAGGCATCCTTGTCCTTCCGGCGAAGGCTGTTACTTTTTACGAAGCCATGCCGTGCATCAGTTGCGGCAGATGTGTTGAGGCGTGCCCCGTGAATCTTATGCCATGCGATCTCAGCCAGATGCTTGAAGCTGAAGATTATGAGGCCGCGCGCGATTGCAATGTGATGGACTGCGTGGAATGCGGATGCTGTGCATATGAATGCCCTGCACATCGCCCATTGGTTCAGTATATGCGGCAAGGCAAGGCGCGCGTCTCCGCGAAAATACTTGAAGAGAAAGCAAAACAAGCTGGAAAAGAGAAGAAATGAGCGAAGAAACAAACAATTCCCAACAATATGTAGTAAGCTCCTCGCCGCATACGCATTCAGGTGCATCGGTGCGAAACATAATGCTTGATGTTATAATCGCCACTATACCTGCCATGTTGATGTCATTCTGGTTTTTCGGATTTAACGCTTTCCGCCTGATTGCGGTATGCGTTATTTCATGTGTTATAATAGAGGCGTTGTGCCGCAAGGCAATGGGCCGCAATGTTGGCATAACCGATTTAAGTGCTGTGGTAACAGGCATTCTGCTGGCGTTCAATCTGCCGCCGGGCCTTCCTTCCTGGATGGCTGTTGTTGGATCATTTTTCGCCATAGTAATCGCAAAACAACTGTTCGGCGGAATCGGCTATAACCCCTTTAATCCTGCACTTATAGGCCGTGTTGTACTGTTGATTTCATTCACAGGCCCCATGACAACATGGTCTTCGTGGCAGGCCGGGCCGGACATGATCACCACGGCCACACCGCTGGGTATTGTTAAAATGGCTTTCGCGGCAGGTCAAAAAGTTCCCTTCTGCTTCGACTCAATAATGATTAAACGATTTTTCATAGGCGATATAAACGGATGCATAGGCGAAGTATCCACTGCCGCGCTGCTTGCTGGTGGAATTTATCTTCTCATGCGGCGCTGTATTTCGTGGCATGTTCCAGTATTCTATGCAGGCACAGTTGCCGTATTTTCCGGGATTCTGTGGAAAATCAATCCCGCGCTTAATATGCCGCCGTCTTTTCATATTCTTGCCGGCGGCCTCGTGCTTGGCGCAATTTTTATGGCCACGGACATGGTCACAACTCCTGTAACCAAAAAAGGACTTATCATATTCGGCATTGGCTGCGGAATACTGACCATGATAATCAGAAAATGGGGCGGCTATCCGGAAGGTGTAAGCTTCGCGATACTGCTGATGAATGCGGTTACCCCGTTAATCAACAAGGCGACAAGACCGCGTGTTTTCGGAGCAAAGAAATCATGAAAGAATTTTTGAAACTTGTTGTCATACTTACAGTCATATGCACTTTGGCTGGTGGTATTCTGGCATTTGTCTACAAAGCGACAAAGGAACAAATCAAGCTTGTGGAACACGCGGCCAGCATTGCGGCAATAAATCAGGTTTTACCTCCTTGCGACAATGTTCCGGCCGAAAACACATGCACTTTTGATGAAAACGGAAAATCATGGACCTTTTATGTGGCTCGAAAAGACGGACAATTCGCCGGAGCCGCATTTAAATCAACATCTTCAAAAGGTTACGCCGGTGATATCGCGATAATGACCGGCATCAATGCGCAGGGCAATATCAACGCACTGGTAATACTTGATCACAAGGAAACTCCGGGACTGGGTGCCAATATTCAAAAGCCGGGTTTCAAGTCGCAATTTACAGGCAAATCTATAAAAGACACCGTCTTTAAGGTGAAAAAAGATGGCGGCGCTATAGATCAAATTACAGCCGCAACAATATCTTCACGCGCGGTATGCGATGCCGTTTCCAGCGGCTTAACGGTCTTCAAGCAACACGAAATTGAAATCACTAATCAAGGTAAATAGTCATATGAATTTCTTAAAGGAACTGCTGAAGGGTTTATGGAAGGAAAACCCCACTTTCCGTATCGTACTTGGCATGTGCCCTACTCTGGCTGTAACCACGTCCGTTGAAAACGGTTTAGGCATGGGTATCGCCGCTACATTTGTCTTAATCTGCTCCAACATGGTCATATCCGCCATAAGAAATATCGTTCCGTCAAAAGTGCGCATACCCTGCTATATAGTTGTTATCGCCACATTCGTTATTGTAGTGGAACTCATAATGAAAGCCTACGCGCCAGTGCTTCACAAAAATCTTGGGATATTTATTCCGCTGATTGTCGTAAACTGCATCATACTGGGACGTGCAGAAGCATTCGCGTCAAAAAATTCCGTAATATTGTCAGCCGCAGACGGCATAGGAATGGGCCTTGGTTTCACAATGGCATTGGTAGTTATCGGAGTCTGCCGTGAAATTCTGGGTGCCGGCACAATCACTATATGGGGCGGTAAAGCAATGCAAATTCACAATGTTGACCCCATGATTCTCATGGTGCTGGCTCCCGGCGGATTCTTCATGCTCGGCTGTCTGCTCGGGCTGATGAACCACATTCAATCTTTCATGGCCAAACGGCAGGGACATTCATATGCTCCGCCCAAAAATATGGACTGCCGTCATTGCACAATCTGCAAATGGGGTAAATAACATTCCGTTTTTCATTGAATTTATGCTTAACCGGAAACACGAGCTATGCGTTACGCTATAGTTTCAGACATTCACGCGAATATTCAGGCATGGAACTCCGTTCTTCTGGACATTCGAAGCCTCCATATAGACGAAATAATATGTCTGGGAGACATTGTAGGCTACGGCCCTAACCCTTCAGAAGTTCT
>JBFZFB010000188.1:0-8482 GCA_041306605.1 Lentisphaerota bacterium
TTATCCCTGATAATTGCCAGCCATATTGGCTTAAAGACAACAATCTGCTATTAGTAAGTATCATATGTTCATCTTTCTGATACGAACAAGCTACCACGATTCCGCCGTTACTCACAAAATTGTTCAATACATTACTCCATGCCGTGCCCAGCCCCGCCATCATGCCAACAGGCGTATTCTCCTGCTCCATCACAAGAAATACATCCTTGCCCTCAAGCTCTGTCTCAAGCTCCGCGGGATTGGTTGTCACAGTGCTTGTCTCTACATAATTAGGGAAGTAGTTCGATATCGCCTGCTTGGTCTGCGGATATTCCTGTGCCATATCCGAATATCTCACAAACGACAGAACATCCACCGTCTCGTACCCCTCAAGCCTTACCGGCCCTGAATAGCCGGTAACAATATTCCCATACGCGTCCCTTGCCGTTACCGCCACATCAAATGAATTGCTCACCCCTTCCGGCGATGTAATCTCATCCCACGTAAAGTGCTCTACATCGCCCGGCAGTACATCAAACGGATTGCTCGTGCCTGTCGCCACATCATCCGCCGTCAGCCTCACATCGCTGTCTGCCGTCTCTACTGTCACCTGCCCCGTCCACTCTCCATTGGTAAATATGCCTGAATACTCAGGATTCACCACTACTGCACCAACATCCCCATTCCCGCTGATCTCAACCATGCCCGTATAAACACCTATAACCGCGTTGCTCACATCACGGGCCATAATAGCAACACTGAACGGCACTCCTGCCGTCTGTACCGTGCCAATGCCTCCAATCTCAAAGTGATGCACTTCATTGTCTTTTATCTCCATACTGTCATTACCCGCCACATACCCGGATGCCGAGGCGGTAATCACCACAGTCTGCGCACCGTCATATTCAGCATCATCCATGATTATCACATTAAACGTCACACCTGTCTGCCCTGATGGTATTATTATCGATACCGGCACATTCACCTCGTTCGTGTCGTCTGACGCAAGATATACCGTAAGATCGTTTGTCAGTGTCCCGGACATGCTTACCATCCCAGCGTTGGTGAGCACGCCTGCTCCTTCATACGCCTGAGATGGAACTATCACTGTAAACTGCTTGTTATCCAGAACTTCTATTGTATCCGCGCCGTTTGTCCAGTTTTCAACATGTGCCGTAATGTCCACTGCCTGTGTCCCGTCAAATTCCATGTCGTCCACAAGGATAATATCGAAGACCGCGTTCGTATAACCGGATTGAATGGTGACTACAGCAGACACTATTGCTTCTGTGATATCTCCTGATGTCAGGTTTACAGTCACATCTGTATCCGGTGTCTGACTCATTGTGACTGCCCCCTGCACACTGCCGCCTTCCGTACCGCTTTCCGGTATCTTTACCCTCAATACCGCAGTCTCACTGTCGTGCACTGTAATATCATCACTTCCGCTCCTGTATCCGTTCCGCCATGCCGTAATTGAAGCATTCTGTGACCCGTCCAGATCGGTATCGTCCTGTATCGCAAGATCGAATACGGCATTCGTCTGACCTGAAAGTATCGTTACTGTTGATGCAACTGTAACTTCTGTCGTATCTGATGAAAGCAGGTTCACCACAAGATTACTGACAGGCGCTTCTGATATGACTATCATGCCCTGATTAGTTAGTATGCCGTCTCCTTCTTCTGCGTCAGCGGTCACAAAAACAGTAAATTCGGCAATATATTCAACATTAAACACATCGCTACTGCCTTTATGCCCACTCCCGTCATAGGCCAGAAAGTACACATTACTGCCGTCTTCCAGCGCGGTTATACTGCCGACCCATACACCATTCGTAAAACCGGCTGTTATTACCGGCGTAATATCAATATTGGTCTGACAACCTGCCGGAAATGCCAGACCCGTATTCTGCACTCCCTTGCTTGCAGGCTGATCCCATACAAAATCAGTCGCATTGTCGCTGTCCTTACCGCCTTGACGCTGAATAACCTTATCACACAGATAAAAACAGCTAGGACTAACCCCTTCTCCCGTAAATTGATTTCCAACCTTTATCAATTCTCCGGCAACTTTGGGCCGTATCCGCCCGATGCTGTTTTCACTCCAGCCCCACGCGAGAAAATCAACCACGTCGTTGTGGTTATCAACGACCATCGCCCATGACGGCGGTGGACCGTAATGAACAAACTCTTCCTGTCCCCACCTGATATTGCCGCCCAGATAGTTATTGGTCGGATTATCCGTCTTGTATAAAATCTGACCCGGCTGTATGGATGCAGGCAACTGCCAGACGTTGCTGTTGACATTATCCATACTCTCATATCCGTTCCCTAAAACAACCTTCCAGCCCTCCGTATCTATCGCCTGTCCTGATACATTCTGGATTTCCACAAAATTGGCCTCTGTAAGACCACATTCTGTTATTAAGATCGTGGATCCCGGCTTGATTTTGCCGGCCATATTCACCGTGCCTGTGAATCCGGTTACCGTGTTACCGCTGGCGTCTTTTGCTGTTACTATAACCGGTATCGGTATATCGGGATTCTGTGGAGATGAAATTCCACCCCACTCAAAGTGATCCAATGTACCTGCTTCATTATCCAGTACACGTATGGATGCCTTGTGACCTGTCCATTGCGATGCCGATACTGTCACTATCGCCGTCTTGGGACCATCCTGCACAACGTCATTTTTAACCGTAAGATTGAAACTGACTGATTCCTGACCCGCTGTTATCACAACAGATGCCGGAACCGTAAGTTCATTGGTATTATCCGAACTCAGCGTTACCGTCACATTGCTCGCCACCGCCCATGGAATGCTCACGGTACCCGCGTTGACAAGAACTCCATCCCCCTCCTTTGCTTCTGGCGGCATATCCAGATCAAGCAGAAATATTACCGGCGACATTCCTAACGTGGCGTCGCCTATTAAAGATCCATCACGAGCATTAGTACTGATATTGCAAGATTCAAAATATGCCGCCCCAAAAGAATATCCACTCATCAAAAGCTGCTGAAAATAAGATGTATCACCAAGTCCGCCACCAAACGCTGCTGTTGCCCCCACGGCAAACAGACCTGAGTTGTCATTAAACGCCGCAATGCTTGCTAGGTTATTGCCAGCCGAAAAATCCCCACATTCACACGCTTGAAAGACATAATACAGGGCCGGCGGATCAATGCTTATATAATCTGTGCTGTATACGCCTTCTTGAATAGTTCCATTGTTGCGGTACAGAACAAACCCAACAGTGCCGCCATGGGCCTCAACGCTTATCCATTCTTGATCCACAGGAAGACGATTGGTTTTGAAATCTGCGGCTGTAGTCGTTTCTTTATTTGTTATTACCGTTACAGCCGACAAACCATAAGCAACTTCAATATAACAACGAAAACGTTTGGCTCCATCGGCCGCATCCTCATCATCAACGTAAACAAGCGCTTTCCATGCGGGCTTCAATATGCGCTGTCTGTATTTATGGTTCTTTACAAAATAGTTGTTGAGTATATTTGTTTCCGAACCAAGACTGACCAGCATATCGGTTTTCCACCGCGATACCCATATTTCCGACCCTAAATCCCCGCTCCGCGCGTCATATTTTCCATTACCGGCATGGACTTCCTCATCTTCCGTGATATCCAGCCATGTACCATCTAAATCCATTAGGAACAGATCGCTGGGAAAATCCTGATAACCAACAACACCTGTCATCATTTCATACACAGCATAAGGTAGATTTCCTATCAATTGAGCGCCTGCCAGAGATTCCGGTTCTGCATAAAGCCCTTGAAAATACGCTCTTAAATCTTCCGCCGTACCACTTGTGAACCGGCTGGTAATAACCGTATATCCCGCGGCTTCCAAGTCCTGAATGTAGATATTCAGATTACTGGAAATAGCATCATATACATTGCTGGCGACAACCAGACAAATCCGGTTGGTCTGCGCGCCAAACCCGTTACCAGCACACATCCACAGCATCATGCCAAGTATTATTAATACCTTTTTCATTCCAGCCTCTATAGACACACTTCAACCCTTCCCGGAGCAGACAAAAAACCTGCATCCAGCCCGATACATACATACCCGCTTCACTATAAAGTGTACCCCCTAATATCCCCAAAATACAAGAAAATAAGGGCGTATGTAGGATATTTAAAGAAACCGAAACACACAAAAACCGCCCGCAAAAATCAACACACTGCACAAGCGTCTTTACGGAAAAAGAGGAACAATGACTTGATATGACTGGAACATGATTCTGAAGAAAAAACGCAAACACACAAAATGTAATATTGCGCTCATAATGGCTTTAAGAGTACAACAAACCCTCTCGTAAAACAATAGCTTTCCTTATATTATTTGCAAATTTTCCACAAAGTCATCCCATAATTAATATTTTTGCATTATAAAAGCGTGAATAGCTGGCGTTTTTTAACCTATTTCTCAAATCGTTTTTCAGGAAAGCTTAATCTGTAACCCGACCTTTTATAAGGTTTTTATTAATCCCCTATGGGATGACTGTGAATTATCTATATATTTCACCAGATTGCATGCCGGATACGGAAACAACCATGCAAACAATAGCGCTTTAGATGAACAACATAGCAGCAGGATGAAAACACCTGCTGAATCTCATGCAGAAATAACCCGGACTAAACAGCCACCGGTTTCAGCTTTTTCTGAACGCCGCCTTCAACAATAATAGCGCGCTCTTCCGCCGGGCATACTGCCTGACACAAGCCGCATCCGCGGCAAATATCCGCATCAACTTCAGGACACTTGACACCATCCTTGTCCACCAACTGCAATGCGTGATAGGCGCAATACTCGTGACACACAAGGCAAGATTGTTTCTTGTCCCACGCGAGACATTTTTCCTTCAGCACCCTGGCTGTACCTATGGAAATATTCCGCTTCTCATCCAAACTCATGCGCGCTATAGCGTTCGTAGGACAAACCTTATTGCATTCATTGCACCATTCCGAACAATAACCCGGAACCATCTTGATTACCGGCGTCAAAAGACCATCAATACCGCTAGAACCCATGTCGGGATAAATTATATTCTCCCTTTTCTGACAAGCTCTTATGCAGTTACCGCAACGAACGCATACAGCTGAAAATTTTCCCTCTTCAATCGAACCGGGCGGTCTTATCACACTCCTTCTGCCCCACATGAAATTACGCGCTATTACCCCCGCAAACGACCCGGCAAGCAAAGCCAGCAACGCCCGCCTGCCCTCTTTATCATGCTTCTGTCCATCCGCGCTTCCATGAAACACCCTGCCCATATTTTCCTGCAAAGCGCCCAGCGGACAACAGCGGTGGCACCATGCATTTGGGCGCCATATGCTGAACAACACAATAACAACCAGCATTGCCGCCGGCAGAGTGCTTATAATCGTGACCGGCTTGTGCCATACCGCAGTAAAACCATTGAAAATAGACAACGGATCAAACCACATCAAAAGCGGATACCCGGCCAAAGCGCCGCCAAAAGCCAGCAACAAAACCACATTCCCGAATCGCGGCCATAACACATATTTAGCTTTTGATCCGGGCCTCAACCTGCCGGCGTACTCCAGAAGAAAACCTGTCGGACATATACGCGAACAAAACCACCTGCCTTTCCAGCAACTCATCAGAAAAACAGGTAGACACAGCAGGAACCACACGGTAATCCGCCGCGCACCCACAGCTGAACATACCGCCAAAAACGGACTCATCGAAGGCAGAATACCCGCCAGCTCGCTTCGCAGAACTTGAATCCCGAAAAGAATGGCCAGCAGAAAAAAACACGCGCGAATAATCAATCTGACAATGCCGCCGCGCGCAGATGATTTCACTGCTTTCCCATCAGTAACAACTGAATCAGGCATCAATGTTTACCACTTTTATCTTAGCCAAATCACCGCACCCGACATTCATTTCATGCGCCATCTTTATATAAGGTATATCAAACGGCTCTTTTTTAAAGAGAGTAGCCGCGTAAGCATCCACAGCCACGGGATCTGTTCCGAAAATCAACTGATGGGGATGCGCCAGTTCCCCGGGCCCGCGCGGCCCGTTTGTGAGCATAATACGCGTAGCATCAACAATGATCAAAGAAGGCTTTAAAAACGTGCTGAAATCGGCTATGCACTGATGCAGATCCTTCGCATGCCACGCACCGCGGTCTCTTACCGACCCCATCCAGTTCTTCATTGATATCGTCAGAACGGCTGAGCCATGACTCTTGGCCACCGGCATATTGATCAAGCAAGCCGTATCAAGAACATCCACAGCTACTTCAGCTTCCTTCAAAATCTTGGCGCCCGGCAGTGTCACTTTCCGGAAATGCTCGTTGGTTTCAGTTTTATACAAACGTCCGCCTGCCTTTTTCACAGCTTCATCCACACCGCTCATGACAAATGATTCTCTGGGATGGTTGCAGGAATTTTCAGGAAGAACCACTTCCAATGCCCCGGCGGCGAGACACTCCTTGACAGATTCACCGACCAGCACAGGATCGGTATTACCGCCCTGTTCAGGAGTACTGGCCCACGCGACATTCGGCTTTATGGTGACTTTCTTACCTTTTTTCACGAAAGCGCCCCATCCGCCAACTTTTACTATGCCTGCCTGCAGCATTTTCTTTACATCCGTTCCATGCACAACAAAAATACTCGGCCCTGCCTCCGCATTCTGAGCAAATAATTTCCCCTGCATAAGCGGAAATGAAGCGGCAATTGTGGTTACAGTCTTTATAAAATCACGCCTGTTCATATTTTTCATAATTATTTCCCTCATAATTTAGCTGAACTTTACTAAAATATTACAAATTGAAACATCCGACACCTTTTACAACATTAGAGGCTAATTTTATCATTGGCTTATTCACGTTACAAGAGTAAGCTTCTTGCAGAGTGAAAATATTTATTCATATAGACAAAGAACGCTGTAAGGGATGCGAATTATGCGTTTCCGTTTGCCCGCACCGCGTTCTGAAAATGACCACTTGCCTGAATAATAACGGCTCGCATTTTCCGGAAGTGGATAAACCTGACGCATGCACCGGCTGTCAGCAGTGCGCCCAGATATGCCCTGATGCGGCCATAGAATTGGAAAAGGAAGAATAGCACATGTCAGACAAGGCTCTAATGACAGGAAATGACGCGATCGGCGAGGGCGCGGTACGCGCCGGCTGTGATTGTTATTTTGGATACCCTATCACGCCACAGAATGAACTTACCGCCTATATGGCAAAGCACATGCCTGAGAAAGGCCGTGTCTTTATTCAGGCGGAAAGTGAACTGGCGGCAATAAACATGGTCTTCGGCGCTTCCGCCGCCGGAAAGCGCGCCATGACCAGTTCATCATCACCCGGCATAAGTCTTAAACAGGAAGGCATATCATACATTGCCGGAGCCCAACTGCCGGCTGTAATAGCAAATATCCAAAGAGGCGGACCCGGCTTGGGTAACATTTCACCCAGTCAGGCGGATTACTTTCAGGCAACGCGTGGAGGTCACGGCGATTACCATCAAATTGTGCTTGCCCCTGCTTCCGTTCAGGAAATGCACGATCTGACAATCCTTGCATTTGAACTGGCCGATAAATACCGCACACCTGTCATGATACTTTCCGACGGGCAACTCGGTCAGATGATGGAACCATTGTATCTGAATCAGAAAGACCCGCCTCCTGTTCCGCCGAAACCATGGGCACTCACAGGCTGTAAAGGAAGGGAACCCCGCATAATCAGATCTCTATATCTGGGAGAAGGCCAGCTTGAGGCTCAAAATCTAAAACTGCAGTCAACATACGACATAATTAAAAAAACCGAAGTGCGCAGTGAGGAATATATGACTGAAGACTGTGAATTTCTCTTAGTGGCATTCGGAACCAGCGCCCGTATTTCCAAAGGCGCTGTTAACACCGCCCGGGCACAGGGAATAAGGGCCGGCATGCTGCGCCCGATAACTCTGTGGCCGTTCCCGTACGCACGCATACAGGAAATATCGAAAAAAACAAAAGGCATACTGTCGGTGGAAATGAGCGCCGGCCAGCTTGTTGAAGATGTCCGCCTTGCTGTTAACGGACAGGCACCTGTATTCCTTGAAGGCCGAATGGGAGGCAGTATACCAGCCGAACAGGATATATTGAAAAAAATCAGAAAGGCT
This sequence comes from Lentisphaerota bacterium, assembly GCA_041306605.1. Taxonomy (GTDB): domain Bacteria; phylum Verrucomicrobiota; class Kiritimatiellia; order UBA8416; family JAQBFJ01; genus JBFZFB01. Next base: position 8,149 of record JBFZFB010000188.1, read on the forward strand.
CTTAACCGCGAATGACAAGAAAAACCATATACAAACGGCCTGAAGCACTGACCGACGCCCATACCCATTATTGCGCCGGCTGTGGACACGGCCTTGCCAATAAACTCATCGCAGAAGTTATTGACGAATTAGGCATACGGGAAAGAACCATCACCATAGCGCCAGTCGGCTGTGCCGTGCTTATGTATTTCTATCTGAAAACAGATTCGACGGAAGCCGCCCACGGCAGAGCACCGGCAGTCGCCACCGGAATCAAACGCTGTCAGCCCGATTCCATCGTAATATCTTATCAGGGAGACGGAGACCTCGGCGCCATCGGACTGGCCGAAACAAT
>JBFZFB010000189.1:0-3669 GCA_041306605.1 Lentisphaerota bacterium
TGAAACGAAAAATAAGGCAGTTGGCCAACTGAAAAATGGTAGATTTACAGGATGAAAACACATTATCCTGTCATCCTGTCTAAATATTTGAAATATTTTCTTCGGATGGCTAAATAGATACAATAGACCTTACATGGTTATTATTTTGATCAAAACCAATGAACATTCAGGAAATAATCAAGAATTTCTCCCGGGAATTACCCGACGCATTCCTAAAACAAAAATCAACCCATATACCAGATCTGCCCGGAGCCGCTAAAGCCATCACCGCCGCCGCTCTGCAAAACGTCAGCCGAAAAACCATACTCATCATATCAGACGGCCCGAAATCTCTTGAAACAATCCACCGCGATGCCGACACTCTCTGCACCTCTCCTGAAAATACCGTTCTATATTATCCGCCCCGCGAAATTATTTCGGCACCAACCGGCACTCAGGACCCCGGCATCACCGGACACAGACTCCTCACCCTTAATACACTCCTGAACAATCAGAACAACCCGGTCATCACAACCTGCATTCAGGCAATGATGCAGAAAATACCGTCTCCAAAATCCATTCTACTGCACACCGTTTCCCTTTCACTCAATCAGGAAGCCGACCTCGACCAGACCAAATCCAGCCTCTCCCAGCTTGGTTTTGAATTCACCGGCGAAGTAGTCGAAAAAGGACAAGCTTCCTCACGCGGAGGCCTGCTTGATGTATGGCCATGCTCCCAAACATGGCCGCTCCGCATCGAATTCTTCGGATCAACCGTCGAATCAATACGAACCTTCGATCCGGCCACACAAATATCCATTGAACGATTGAACACAGCGGTAATACTGCCTTGCTCTGACAACATTCCGCCGCAGAACTCAAAACAACATGATGACTTCCTGTCGTCATCACTCCTCGCCTATCTTCCGCCTGATACAATCTTTCTATGGCCAGATATGGAATCCACCCGCCAACACGCGAAAAATTACGAGGAATCAATCGCTGAAACAGCACACCTGAACAGCATTATACCCTTCAAAAACCTGCGATCTCAAATTACACGCAGAGAACAATCATTGGAAATATTCGCCGGTGATTCCGCAAACAATCAGAATATCATCCGCGATTTCAACATCAAACCCATCCCTCAGATAACATACCTGCCGCGCGAAACATTCAACCCCGATATCGCCGAACAAGCCCGGTTCAGAATGCTGTCCGACATTGCCTCTTACACACAGAGAGGATTCACCACCGTGTTTTTCTTCGACACCAAAGGCTCAATAGAACACTTTGCTGGCAGTATCCCCGCTTCGTTCAACGCCCCTCACGGCATGTTCGACAACCTTCTTGCCGGCAGTCTCTCCCACGGTTTCATCTGCGAATCAGCAAAACTGATCGTAATAACCGAAACAGACCTTTACGGACGGCGCAAAACCGAAATATACCGCTACAACCCCGGTTCCAAAACCGCAGGACCCGACAACACAAACAGAACACATATCACTCTCCTGGAAGATATACGCCCCGGCAACCTTGTAATTCACATAGAACACGGACTTGGAAAATATCTCGGCATCAATGAAATCACATTCAACGGACAACCACAGGAAGCACTGACCATCGAATACGCTGACAATGCCAAACTCCACGTTCCCGTATGCCACATTCATCTTCTCAGTAAATACGTCGGCATATCACACGCCAACACCCGTCTGCATAAACTCGGCGGCAAAAGATGGATCAAAGAAAAAGAATCAGCAGAACAGTCCATACAGGACCTTGCCTCGTCCCTCCTTGAAACACAGGCTCAGAGAAACATCATGCCGGGCTTCTCGTTCTCCCGCGACCACAAATGGCAGCATCAGTTTGAATCGTCATTCCCTTACCGCGAAACAACAGACCAGATTATCGCCATCAATGCCGTGAAAAAAGATATGGAATCACCGCATCCGATGGACCGCCTGATATGCGGAGACGCAGGTTACGGCAAAACAGAAGTCGCCATGCGCGCCGCTTTCAAAGCCGTGACGAACCATAAACAGGTGGCCATACTGGTCCCGACAACTGTCCTCGCGCAGCAGCACTTCGACACATTCACCGAACGCATGCGCCAATACCCGGTGCGCGTGGAAATGCTCAGCCGCTTCTGCGCCAGAAACCGGATACCGGAAATCATATCAGACCTCAAATCAGGCGCCGTGGATATAATCATCGGCACTCACGCCCTGCTCCAGCCGGGAATATCCTTCAAAGATCTCGGCCTAGTTATAATAGACGAAGAACAACGGTTCGGCGTGGCCCACAAGGAACAACTCAAACACTTCCGCAAACTCGTGGATGTCCTCACAATGACCGCCACCCCCATACCAAGAACGCTTTATATGGGCATGACCGGCTCAAGAGAAATGAGCCTGATCCAAACCCCGCCCGGAGAACGTATGGCCATCGAAACAATCATAACCGCCAATACAGACAACACCGTGCGCGAAGCCATAATCAAAGAACTTAACCGCGAAGGACAAGTCTTCTACATTCATAACCGCGTACTGACCATTGAACGAATAAAAAACCGCCTCCAGAAAATCGTGCCTGAAGCCAGAATAACCGTAGCCCACGGCCGCATGAGCACATCAACCCTGTCATCCACAATGCAGAAATTTGTAGACGGAGAATCAGACGTGCTCCTGTGTACAACAATCGTCGAAAGCGGCATGGATATCCCCAGAGCCAATACCATCATGATTGACAGAGCCGACAGATTCGGCATCGCCGACCTCTATCAACTGCGCGGCCGCGTCGGGCGCTCAAACCGTAAAGCCTACGCCTACCTGCTCCTGCCACCGCACGGCCAATCCGACCCCGAAGGACAAATACGGGTAAGCGCGCTGAAAAGACATTCCGGCTTGAGCGCAGGCTTCAATCTCGCACTGCGCGACCTTGAACTGCGCGGCGCCGGCAACCTCCTCGGTGCCGAACAGAGCGGTCATATCAACGACATAGGATTCAGCCTCTACTGCCAACTGTTAAGAAGAACCATCGCTCGTCTTAAAGGAAAACCCATGCCCGAACTGATCAACATTGAAATCAACCTCGACTTCATCAGCCTTTCACCCCGGCATGAAACAAATGACAATTCCGCGATTATTCCCGTTAATTACATCCAAAACGAACAACAACGCATCAGTACCTACAGAAAAATGGCCGAAACAACCAGCCTGCAGGATGTCAAAAACCTGAACCGCGAAATGAAAGACCGATTCGGACCAATCCCACCCGCCGTGAATAGACTGCTGAAAATAGCCGAATTGAGAATCATCGCCGCCAGCCATAAAATACAGAACATAGAAACCAGAGACGGGAAAGTTCTGCTCCTGCGTAATAACGACTACTTGAAATGCGATAACAAATTCCCGCGCCTCTCAAAATCATCACCCGATAACTTACTTGAAGAACTCATAAACCTCGTCAAATCCATACCAGCCCCAAAAAACACCGGACCCTCAACTTAAAGAAACTTGCTTCACGCTCAAGATGAAATTACCATATCGATCACAGGCAAATATGCCGCGAAAAGAGGTATTATGAAAAAACTCGTCGTTTTTTACTCACTCGAAGGAAATACAAAACTGATTGCCGAACAAATCGCCAAAACAGCAGGCGCCGACCTGCTTGAATTGAAACCAAAAA
>JBFZFB010000190.1:0-8461 GCA_041306605.1 Lentisphaerota bacterium
CATCAACCTGTTAAGGAATGAATTGATGAATTGTCGAACCTGTCATGTCGAACCTGTCCTATCGAATGATGGGATGACATGATGACGTGAGGTTGCAACGTGACACTCAAAGACGTTTGACGGAAGGTGAAAAATTAGCAAGCCGTCTAAAGGAAAAAATATTAAAACTATAGTCAATAACCAAGGTTTGATCCTGGGTGACAGGTGTTTTTCAACAGCCACTTAAGTGTTGACCCCGGGCAGCCTGCTCGACCGTTTGCGCCATGAAAGATGAGAAAAAATATTACGCTCACAGTTTGGAAGGCCGCCCTCAAAAGGAATGGCAACATCTGGATGTTCATTTGAAGAATGTCGCTGAAAAAGCCGCCGAATTTGCCTCCGCCTTTCAATCGTCGGACTGGGCTTGGAATGCAGGAATGTTGCATGATTTAGGAAAAGCTGATAACGGTTTTCAAGCATACCTCTGTCGTGAAAATGGTTTGGATGATTCTGATTATGATGGAGCCGGTCGCGTAAACCATTCAAGCGCAGGATCAGCTTTGGCTGTTGAGAAACTTGGTAAATCTGGTCAAATCCTTGCTTATTTGCTCGCAGGCCATCATGCTGGTTTGCCTGACTGGTATTCTTCTGAAACAGGAAATGCAGCGCTTCCTGTTCGTCTGGAGGAAGGAGAAAAGAATCTTGAAAGGATTAGAATTTATGCTGAGTCAAAGTTAACTGAACTTAAATCTGCGGTTCCGCCTGAAAGATTTAGAAAAGCAGAATATTATCATCTCTGGATCAGAATGCTTTATTCCTGCCTCGTGGATGCTGATTTCCTCGATACCGAAACATTTATGAATGATGTTGCGTCAAGAGACAGAACAGGTTTTGCAGGATTAAAGGAGTTGAAGTTGTTATTCGACACGGTTATGGATCGTAAAGTGGCAGACGCACCTAAAACGGAGGTTAATGCGATCCGACAAGAAATATTGTCAGCCTGTCGCAATGCCGCCCAACAGGCTTCCGGATTATTCTCTCTTACCGTGCCTACTGGTGGAGGTAAAACCCTTTCAAGCATGGCATTTGCGCTTGGTCACGCCGTAAAAAACAATAAGGAGCGGATTATCTACGTTATTCCGTATACAAGCATTATTGAACAAACGGCAGGAATTTTCAGGGAGATATTTGGCGATGAAAATGTGATTGAACATCACAGTAATCTTGACCCAGAAAAAGAAACTCAACGATCCAGACTTGCGTCTGAAAATTGGGACGCGCCAATAATCGTGACTACTAATGTTCGGTTCTTTGAATCATTGTATTCCGCCCGATCAAGTAGTTGCAGAAAACTCCACAACATCGTTAACAGCATCATCATTCTTGATGAAGCGCAACTTATTCCCCCAACCCTGCTTGACCCGTGCGTGGATGTGATGAATCAGCTGGTTGGAAATTATTCGGTCACGATGGTGCTTTCAACGGCAACCCAGCCAGCCTTACCAAAGATTGATAAAGCCACAGAGATTATCCCAGAGGATCTGAGGCTTTATGATCGGCTAAAAAGAACAGAATACAGTTTCCCGGACTTGCAAAAGCCTACAGATTGGACATCACTTGCGCAGGAACTCCAGAAATACGATCAGGTTCTTTGCGTGGTAAACACTCGTCGGGACTGCTATGATTTGTTTATGCTCATGCCGGGAGGAACAATTCATCTGTCAGCACTGATGTGTGGCGCTCATCGGTCAAAGATAATTACAGAGATAAAAGAAAAGCTACACAATAATCAACCAATCAGGGTTATAAGCACACAACTTGTGGAAGCAGGAGTGGATATTGACTTCCCTGTCGTCTATAGAGCGCTGGCAGGTCTTGACTCCATCGCGCAAGCGGCAGGAAGGTGCAATAGAGAGGGGAAACTTCATCTCGGACAGGTTAAGGTCTTTATGCCGCCCAAAGCTGCTCCTCGTGGTTTATTGTTAAAAGGGGAACAAAAAACTCGAGAACTTATCTCTACAGGCGCAGCAGATCCTCAAAGGCAGGAAACATTCACACATTATTTCAAGCTTTTCTATGGATCGCTTAACGATACAGGTGGGAAATTTAAAGATTTGCTCGTTAAAGATGCTAATCCTAATTTGTATTTTCAGTTCAGAACGGCTGGCAACGATTTCAAGATGATAGACGATAACGCGCAAATGCCGGTAATTGTGCGGTACGGCGATAGTGAGAAGTGGCTGGATCAAGTAAAGATAATTGGACCGACACGCGATAACATGCGGAAACTTCAGCGTTTTACCGTGAACCTGTCCAAGTATATTGCAACTTCAATGCTGGCAGATGGCCGGCTTGAGGAGGTTAATAAAAAAATGGCACCGGGAATCATTGCACAGTGCAGTATGAAGCTGTACGATGCCACGGTTGGTCTTGATGTTTACAAGGACAATCTGCCGGTAGAAGACTTGATGGTATAGAAAGGAAGGCTGAAACATGAGAGGATTCTGTCTTGAAGTTCAAGGTGATTACGCTTGTTTCACACGACCGGAAATGAAAGTTGAACGCGTAAGCTACGATGTCATAACGCCATCAGCCGCCCGGGCAATCTTTGATGCGATTCTCTGGAAGCCAGCTATTTTCTGGAAAATTAAGAGAATAGAAGTTTTATCCCCTATCAAATGGATATCTGTTCGCAGAAACGAAGTCGGCAAGGTAGCGTCTCCACGATCTGATGGTATGTTTATTGAAGATGAGCGTCAACAGCGTGCCGGACTATTTCTCCGCGATGTAAAGTATCGCCTGTTCGCCGAATTCGAGTTCATTCCGCCGGATCAACGCGGCAAGGTTCACAATCCTGTGCCTGAATATTTGATAAACTCAGAAGACAAGGCTGATCTTGCCAAGCTGGAAGAACGGGCTGACGAAAAAGAAGCCAAATACGCAGCTATGTTTGAACGACGCGCTAAAAAAGGGCAGTGCTTTAATCAGCCGTATCTAGGGTGTCGTGAATTCTCTGCATCATTCCGGCTTGTTGATCCGGTAAAGGAGCCTGCTACGCCAATTGACGAAACCCGTGATCTCGGCTGGATGCTTTATGACATGGATTTTCCAAAGCCGGGGAAGTCGAATGACATAAAGCCGATGTTCTTTAAGGCCCAGATGAATAACGGCGTGATTATAGTTCCTGATCGCAACAGTGAGGAGGTACGCTCGTGATTTTACAGGCTTTAAAGGAATACTATGATCGGAAAGCCGCTGATCCTGATAGCGGCATCGCGCCGGAAGGATTTGAAAGGAAGGAAATACCTTTTGTGATAGTGATAAAGTCTAATGGTGATTTTGTCCATCTTGAAGACACAAGAGAGCAGAAGGGTAGGCGGCTAACTGGGAAAATATTTGTAGTTCCAAGGTCGAAAACAAGGGCAGGAAGCCGGAGTTATGAAACCACGTTTCTTCTATGGGATCACCTTGGTTATCTGTTTGGTGAACCGGATAACGATAAGAAATCGTCTCTGCAGCATAAAACATGGATCAAGTCTCTTCTATCGTTGCCGGACAGCTTAAAGCAGGATGTAGGTGTAAAGGCGATGTTATTGTTCTACGATAACAATGAGATAGAAAAGGTAAAAGCATCTCCCGTATGGCCAGATTGTCTTAAGCTGCCTTCGTGTAATATGGCTTTCAGGTTGGAAGGGGATGGCTTAATTGTTCCTTGCCGCGACGCTGTACATATTTATCAGCGAAGCACGGTCAATTCTGTTGCAGTTCCTGAAGATGGAGATACAACAGAAGTCCTGAAAGGTAGGTGTCTTGTAACCGGAGAAATTGGTGAAATAGCCAGAACCCATGGGCGAACGCCTATCAATAAGGATACAAAGAGTCTTGTCTCATTCCAGAAGAACTCCGGATATGACTCTTATGGAAAAGAACAATGCTACAATGCGCCAATATCAAAATCGGCTGAATTCGCATATACAACGGGATTGAATACCCTGTTAAAGTCTCAGCGACAGCGTGTTCAGGTGGGTGATGGCACTGTGGTTTTCTGGTCTGCCAAGAAAACGGCATTCGAAGAGGATGCCTGTCTGTTCTTTTCTGAGCCTTACAAGGATAATCCAGACAGTGATACGGAAGCCATTAAGTCGCTTTATAGCTCAATATGGAATGGTGCTTATTCTATAGCAGAAGACAATACGCGTTTCTATGTTCTTGGATTGTCACCCAACTCAGCGCGAATATCAGTGCGATTATGGCAGGTGGGCACAGTTAGGGAAATGAGCTTCCGTCTGAAGCAGCATGTTGATGACCTTTCGGTTGCTCATGGGGAGAAGATGAATCCTGCCTTGCCATTGCGGCGCCTGTTGAAGTCAATCGCAGTACAGCAGGATCCGGACAACATCCCGCCGAATCTTGCCGGTGAGACAATGCGGTCTATCCTGTCCGGGTTGCCATATCCGCAGACATTGCTTCAGGCTGCGGTTCGGCGGATTAAGTCTGAGCGAGAGGTTGGCTATGAACGCGCAGCTATCATAAAGGCGTGCCTGAATAGATTAGGGCGGTTTAATAACAATAAAGAGGAGGTGCTAAAGGTGAGTCTGGATATTAACAACACGAATGTCGGGTACAGACTGGGCAGATTGTTTGCCGCGCTAGAGAGAATTCAGATTAGAAAGTTTACGCAAGGAGGCGGGAAGGAGCCAAATTCAACTATTCGCGACAAATACTATGGAGCTGCATCTGGGACTCCGCTAACTGTTTTTGGCACGTTAATCCGGTTGAGTAAGCATCATCTTGCCGCAATCGAGAATGTAGGTGAACGAGTGAATATGGAACGGTTGTTGGGTGAAATCATGAGTGGCATTTCTGATTTTCCATCGCATTTGTCGCTGGATGATCAGGGCAGGTTTGCAATTGGTTATTATCATCAGATGCAGGACTTCTTTACAAAGAAATCAGAGTAAATTAACAGGAAAGGAACAATAAAATGAGTAATGCAGTGAAAAATCGTTATGACTTCGTCTTAATCTTCGATGTGCAGGATGGAAACCCGAATGGAGACCCGGATGCCGGTAATCTCCCTCGCGTTGACTCAGAAACAGGGTGCGGTCTTGTGACCGATGTTTGTCTAAAGCGGAAGGTGCGTAATTTTGTGCAGATGACGCAGGACCCTGCTAAAGGATATGATATATTCATCAAGGAAAAGGGTATATTAAATGACTTTATTGATGGTGCTTATGCGTCTCTTGGAATTGATTTAGACAAACCACCAGCAGATGAAAAAGACGGTAAAAAGCGCAATAAACCTGGTCGAGGGCAGGAATCAGAAGTTGAGAAGGCCCGTTCTGAAATGTGCAAAAAATTCTTTGACATCAGGACGTTTGGCGCTGTTATGTCAATAGGGGCCAATGCTGGGCAGGTTCGTGGTCCAGTTCAAATGACGTTTGGTCGTTCAGTTGATCCAATTGTAACGTCGGAGCATTGCATTACTCGTATGGCTGTTGCAACCCGGGCAGAGGCTGAAAAGCAGAGTGGCGATAATAGAACTATGGGCAGGAAGAATACGGTGCCTTATGGCTTATATGTAGCACATGGCTTCATTTCTGCACACTTGGCTGCGCAGACTGTTTTCACAGAGGATGATCTGAAGTTGTTGTGGGATGCATTGAACAGCATGTTTGAACATGACCGTTCTGCGGCACGCGGACTAATGGCCACTCGGAAGCTTGTGATCTTTAAGCACAAGGACGCGCTCGGTAATGCACCAGCGCACAAGCTGTTTGAGCTGGTTACCATCAAGCGCAAAGACGAGAGCAAACCACCACGGGCATTTGCTGATTATGAAGTTACAATTAATAAATCCGGTGCACCTGCAAGCGTTGACCTTATCGAAATGATATAATAAGGGATACATGGCGCAGGAAAGGGTTATGTACACAGAGGACGATCTTTTGCAATTGTCCGCACTTCAGCATCTGCTGTTTTGTGAACGGCAGTGTGCGTTGATTCATATCGAACAGGCATGGGAAGAAAACCGGCTGACAGCCGAAGGACGCGTTCTCCATGAACGCGTTCACGAATCGGGCGACGAATCGCGCGGAAGTGTCCGCATCGTGCGCGGGTTACGCCTGCGCTCCCTGCGCCTCGGCCTTGCAGGAATGGCGGATGTGGTGGAATTTAGGCGCGTAGACCTGAAGTCACAGAAAACTCCATTTCCGGTCGAATATAAGCGCGGCAAACCAAAGCCGGATGACTGCGATCTTGTCCAGCTTTGCGCCCAGGCGATCTGCCTCGAAGAAATGTTGAACTGCGAGATTCCAGCAGGCGCTCTATTCTACGGCAAAACCCGCCGACGGCTTGAGGTCGAATTCACTGAGGAATTACGGCTCAAAACAGCGGCAACAGCCGAAAGACTGCATAAGCTTGTCGAGGCCGGAGTTACGCCGCCCGCCGTGTATGAGAAGAAATGCAAGGCGTGTTCCCTGTTTTCGCTTTGCATGCCGGAAAACAAAAAATCAGCGACTCAGTATCTGAACTCTGTAATTTGTGATATGCAATCTGTAATTTAATAAAGGTAATTGAACTATGCAATATAAGCGATTCGAGGAAATACCTGTTTGGCAAGACGGAATTGAGCTGACGGTCAAGGTCTTCAAGGTGACTGCGCATGCCGCTTTCCGGAATAAAGGTGATATAGCCAATCAGATCCAGCGTGCAGCACTCTCTGTTTCCAATAACATAGCCGAGGGCTTTGAGCGTGGTACGACCCAGGAGCTGATTGCTTTCCTCTATTACTCTCGTGGCTCCTCCGGTGAGGTCCGATCAATTTGTCATGTCGTTCAGAGGATGGAAGAGTTTGCAAATCTCAGATCACAGATTACAGAGGTCATGGACTTGGCAGAATCCATATCGCGGCAATTGGCAGGCTGGCTGAAAAACCTGAAAGAGACTGATATGCTCGGCCAAAAACGGTTTACCGAAAAGGACAGACGTGTTCAGGACCAAAAAAGAAGCGCGGACGCGTTTATTGATAAGATTAAGCGTGAAACCCAGAATAATCTTGCTCAAATAAGAAAAAACCATGAAGAAATTTCTTAATACTTTGTTCGTAACAACTCAGGGCGCCTGGCTCAATAAAGAGGGCGAGGCTGTAGTGGTAACCGTTGAGAAAGAAGTTAAGTTGCGCGTGCCCATCCATACGCTCGGCGGCATTGTATGCTTCGGTGCTGTATCGTGCAGTCAGTTCCTTATGAATCACTGCGCTGAAAATAATGTACTCATCAGCTATCTGACGGAGAATGGCCGCTTCCTTGCCCGTGTCCATGGGCCGGTGAATGGCAATGTTCTCCTGCGCAGGGAGCAATACCGGCGAGCCGATGACCCAAAAGCCAGTACCGACATCGCCCGTTCGTTCGTGCTTGCCAAAATAGCCAATTCTCGGACAGTTCTCCAGCGGCATATAAGAAATCATTCCGATAAGCCTGGCGTAGAAGAGATGGAGAAGGCTGTTATGGAGCTTGAGAAATTGATCAATCAGGCCAAGAAAGCCGATAATCTTGATTCGTTGCGCGGCGTTGAAGGCATGGCGGGGAACTGTTATTTCAGCGTGTTTGGTCATCTGGTAACTGCCCAGAAAGAAGATTTCCCGTTTAACGGCAGAAATAGACGACCTCCTGTCGATAATGTAAATGCCTTGCTGTCGTTCATTTACACGCTTCTCGTCCATGACTGCACGGGCGCGTTGGAATCTGTTGGCCTTGATCCGCAGGTTGGCTTCCTTCACAGGGACAGATCCGGCCGGCCAAGCCTTGCGCTTGACATGATGGAAGAATTCCGCGCATTTTTCGCAGACAGGCTGGCACTGTCTTTGATTAACATGAAGCAGATACAAGGAAATGATTTCGAGAAGGAGGAGTCTGGGGCTGTTAAAATGAAGGATGACGCAAGGAAGAATCTCCTCGTGGCATATCAAAAGAGGAAGCAGGAAGAGTCGGTGCATCCGTTCATCGAGGAAACAGGAACGCTTGGAGTGTTCTTCCATTTGCAGGCACAATTGCTGGCGCGGCATTTGAGGGGCGATATGGATGCCTATCCGCCATTCATCTGGAAATAAGATGTAGGCCCGACCTTGCGTCGTGGCCAGAATGAATAGGCCGTAAGCAGAGATTATCTTGTCTCTAACGGAGTGAATATGCTGGTAATTGTAAGTTATGATGTATCAACGATTGATAAGGCCGGGCGCTCAAGATTGCGTCGCGTTGCCAAGGCCTGCCTGGATTTCGGTCAGCGTGTTCAGAATTCTGTTTTTGAATGCGACATCGATCCCGCTCAATGGGCAGAACTCAAGGCAAGGTTGATTAGTTTGACCAATGAAGAGAAAGACAGCCTGCGATTCTATTACCTTGGCAGTAATTGGGAAAGACGAGTTGAACATGTCGGAGCAAAGCCTACGTTAAATCTGAGAGAAGATCCGTTGGTGATATGA
>JBFZFB010000191.1:0-9334 GCA_041306605.1 Lentisphaerota bacterium
GGCTTCTATCAAGGTTATGTCGGGGCTTCCAAATGGAACGCGATGGGAGGAATGCTTGAATTCTGCACTGTGGCAATTCCCTGTCTACTTGTGCTGGTGTGTACAGTCCGCAAGAAGGTGATGCTTCAAATTACCGCCATCGCGGTTGTCCTCCTCTTTACTTTTGGCTACTATGCGACAGTGATGCAAATCATGGGATGGCAGTCACGCTATTACTATCCCTCCATAGCATTCTGCTTTCTTGCAGCATTCACGAGTATGGAAGCCTATGCAACAGCGATGCCGCCATTGGTGCAACGTACTGCGACCCCGTGGCGGTTATTGGCGGGGCTTGTGATTTTGCTGCCGGTTCTGTCGCTTCCTCTCCAACAGAACGCCGTCCGTCTATGGGAGAAACATGTGATAGGGAATCTCCAAGCTGTCCAAAGCGCCACGCAGTATTGCAAGTCGAAGGACGTGACGTTGTCCCCGTTGGGCTGGGGAAATAGCATCATAGCGATGGGCGACCTGCTTGCCCGTATGCCTCGTGGAATTGTGTTTGCGTCATCTGAATACGGACAGATTGGTTCTCGATTTCCCGATTTGACTATCGTGGACCTTGTTGGTTTGCATGATCGAACGATCGCCCATCACGGGTTCAGCACAGCGTATGTGTTTTCCCAATTGCCGGACTTCATCTGGCTTCCCCATGGTGACTATACACATGCGGTCGCACTGATCCTCGACGATCCGGTGTTCCACAGTGACTACGAGTACTACCCTCAGGCATATGACTACGGAATTGCCCTGCGCAAGACTTCCGAACTCTATGAAGCTATGAAGAAGGAATTAGAACGTGAATTCGCGATTGTCTATGAGGGAGTAAAGTTGTCGGAATGCCTTGCCGAACCATCGGTTGGTGGTGAAGGAAAACCAGTGCCACAACCGTGACGTCTGGTCTCATGGCTTGTAATGCGGATATGGAATCTTAAATCGGATTTTATATACAGCGTAAGACGCGGGGATAGATAAGCTGTTTTTCAATTGCAAAGTGCGGGTTTATTCAGCTTGTATTTTTACTGTGTTGGGAAAGCTTGACACCGGGATGGGCCTGTGATATTTGCGCCATTCATGTGTGAAAAAGCAAATAGCAGAAAACCGTCAATGCTTTGGCTTAAAGCTCCGGCAAAGGTGAATATTTATCTGGAGGTGCTGGGCAGGCGCGATAATGGTTATCATGATATCCGCAGTCTTGTTGTGCCGGTATCTCTGTATGATTTTGTGAGCATTGAGAAACTTGATGGCGGTGCGGTGGAGGTTGATGTGGAGAATGGGCCCGGAATGGGCAGGGAGATTTCGTATTGGTCGGGGGAGAAGGATAACATTGCCGTAAAGGCGGTTGAGCTGTTCATGAAGTGTACGCGTTATTCCGGCGGGGTGCGTGTGCAGATAAAGAAAAATATACCTGTTGGCGGCGGGCTGGGTGGTGGCAGTGCTGACGCGGCGGCGGTTTTAATAGGGTTGAACGAAATATGCGGAACTGGTCTTTCGCGGGGAAAACTGGCGGAAATCGGTTTTAAACTGGGTTCGGATGTTCCCGCAATGGTGCATGGCGGGCCCGTGTGTATGGAGGGATTAGGCGAGAAAATAACGGTTATTGACCTTAAAGACGGCAAAATAAGGCCGGAATTATGGGTTATTATTGTCAATCCGGGGTTCAGGGTGTCAACAAGGGATATTTATTCCAGATACATCTCACCCTTGACTTTTGCTGAAATACCTTTTATTAGTGTAGTTTCCTCGCTGAAAGACGGGGATGTTGACGTGGTTGCTCGTGGGTTATTTAACGGGTTGCAGGAAACTGTTTTCCGGAAATACCCATTAATAGAAATTATTGTTGAAGAATTAAAAAAAGCGGGCTCAATCGGTGCCTTATTGTGTGGAAGTGGGGCGTCTGTTTTTGGTTTGGCGCGTGATGAAAAAAGCGCCGTCAAAATAGCTGAAAACATGGCAAATGCTCTTGGGTTTCCGGTGATGAGCAAGGCTGCGAGGATTTTGCCCGATGGTGTAACGGTAGCACACGGCCCTTTGGAGGCCTGAGTCTAGGTTCAAATCCTAGTCGGGCAACCATGTGAGGGATGGAGTTTTGTTATGAAAATTTTTGCAGGTAATTCAAATCCGGATCTTGCCAAGCGTATAGCCGAACATTTGAAGGTGAGTCTTGGCGAGGTAGAAATACGCCGTTTTCCTGACGGGGAAATAGGTGTTCAGTACTGTGAAAATATCAGGGGCAAGGATGTTTTTATTGTTCAGTCCATATGTTATCCGCCGAATGAGCATCTTATGGAGCTTCTCATCATGATAGATGCGGCCAAGAGGGCTTCGGCGGCCCGCATTACGGCGGTCCTGCCGTTTTTTGGTTACGCGCGCCAGGATAGAAAAGACAAGCCGCGCGTTCCGATCACAGCAAAGCTTGTGGCGAATCTTCTTGTGGCGGCCGGGGTGAACCGTATTCTCGGAATGGATTTTCATTCCCAGCAGATTCAGGGTTTCTTTGATATACCAGTGGATCATCTGTACGCGATTCCTGTAATGGTCCGGTATCTGAAAACGAAAAAACTGACTAAGCCTGTGGTTGTTTCACCGGATTCGGGTGGTGTTAAAATGGCCATTGGTTATGCAGAAATGCTGGGAGCGGGGCTGGCACTCGGCGCCAAGTACAGAAAAGGCGTCAGTGAAGTTGAGGTAATGAATGTTGTGGGTGATGTTGAAGGGCGGACGGCTATCATGGTTGATGATATTGTATTGACTGCCGGAACATTATGTTCGGCCTGCAAGTTGCTGAAAGAGCACAAGGCGAAAGAGGTTTTTGCTGTGGTGTCTCACGCGATGCTCACCGATGAGGCCATGGTTAAGCTGGCAAAATCGGGCATAAGCGAGTTGATAGCTACCGATAGCGTACCATTGAGAAGTAAGAGTGATTTTCCAATAACGGTTCTCACTGTGGCTGATTTGTTGGGTGATGCGATAGATCGTATTCACGAAAACAAGTCTGTTACATCCTTGTTTAAGTTGTAATTAGGAAGGCGAATATGGCAGAAGACATGAAACTTGTTGTGCAGTCGCGTGAAACGAGCGGTTCGGCTAACGCGCGCAGATTGCGTCGTTCCGGTTTTATACCGGGTGTGCTTATGAATGATAAGGGAGAAAGCAAATCCATTCAGTTAAATTCTCATGACCTTGAGCAGATGCTTCATCATCATGCCAGTGAGAACTTGATACTTGATGTGGAGGTTGACGGGAAGTCAAATGAGAAAGCGCTTCTGCGTTCTGTGCAGAGGAATCCTGTTACCGACCGTATGGTGCATGCAGACTTCAGTGTTATTTCCATGACTAAGAAAATGCGCTTGCGCATACCGATCACTCTGGTTGGTGAATCTGTCGGTGTGGCTCAAAACGGCGGCGTGCTAGAGCATTTGCTTAGAGAGCTGGAGGTGGAATGCCGGCCCATGGATCTGGTTGAAGATATCAAGGTTGATGTCTCGGCTTTGCAGATAGGCGACAGTATTCAAGTGTCTGCACTGAAAATCGGTCCGGAGTTTGTGATTGTGACAGACATGGCTGCTCCTGTGGCTTCTGTGCTTGCTCCTCGCGTTGAAGAGGAAGAGGTGCCTGCTGTTCCGACTGACGGTGCTGAGCCCGAGGTGATTGGAGAGAAGGAAAGAGCTGAGGCGGCGGCGGCCGAGGAAGATGGTGATAAGAAGGGTTCTGACAAGAAGGGTGCCGAGAAGGGCGCCGAGAAGAAGGCTGAAAAGGGCGCGGAGAAGGGTGCGGAAAAGAAGGCCGAAAAGGGCGCGGAGAAGAAGGGCGCCGAAAAGAAGTGAAAGGATACGGACAAGTAACGTGAAGGTCATTGTCGGACTGGGGAATCCGGGGAAGCGGTATCAACAAACTCCCCATAATGTCGGTTTCGATGTGATTGACAAGGTTGCTTGTGATATATCTTGTGAGTTACGGAGGAGTTTCCGGTTTAAGGCCCGTATAGGCCGCGGATTATTCGGCGGTGAGGAGATACTGCTGGTAAAGCCGGAAACGTATATGAATTTAAGCGGCCGCGCGGTGGCTCCGATACTTCGATATCGAAAGCTTACGCCGGCTGATATGATTTTGGTTGCTGATGACGCGGATCTTGATATAGGGATGTTGCGTATCAGGGTGCGGGGAAGCAGTGGCGGACACAATGGTGTGGCGTCGGTGATTCAAAGCGTTGGAAGTGAAGATTTTGTCCGGGTTCGTATTGGTGTAGGCAGGGATCAATCCGGCAGGGGTTTGGTGGAGCATGTGCTGACGGCATTTTCACCGAACGAGAGAAAGCTGGTGGATGAAGTTGTTGTGAGAGCGGGGCAGTCGGTATTTTGCGTGCTCGAATCAGGTGTTGAAGAAGCAATGAACAGGTTTAACGGATCTGTTATTGATAAGAATATTGGAACATAAACAAAATCGCGGGGAAAAAAGATGTTAAAGAAGTATGAAGCAATGTTTATTTTTTCATCAAGCTTGGCAGAAGAGAAGGTGGCTAAAGCTTTACAGAAGATAACTGATGAAATTGTCAAGTTGAAGGGTGAAGTGACCGGGACCAAGATGGATGGCAGGCGTGTTTTTGCCCGTCCTTTGAACAAGGAGAGGGAAGGTCAGTATGTGAGGGTTGCTTTCGGCATGGCGCCGGCAAATATTTCTCCGCTCCTGGCCCGGTTTAAACTGAACGCTGATATTTTCCGTTCCCAGCTGGTGACGGCAAGTCCGGAAAAGAAAGAAGAGACGGTAAAAGCCGTTTCCGCGGAGTAAAAAATGGCTAGTTACAATAAAGTGATATTGATGGGCAATTTGACCAAGAATCCGGAGGTCCGGTATATTCCTTCCGGTACGGCGGTTGCGGATCTGTCTTTGGCTGTTAATGAGGAGTACAAAGGCAAGGACGGTGAGAAGGTTGAATCTGTTGTTTTTGTGGATGTGGTTGTATGGGCCCGTCAGGCGGAGACGTGCGGGGAATATCTTTCCAAGGGATCGCAGGTTCTTGTGGAAGGATCTTTACAGCTTGATAAGTGGAAGACTAAGGAAGGTGAAAACAGGAGCAAGTTGAGGGTCAGGGCTACAAGGATACAGTTCCTTGGCGCGCCCAAGTCGGGTGGCGGCAAGGAAACCGGTGATGGCGGCGGGAAGCCGGCGGCCGGTGAAGGTGACGCAGTGGAACCGGGTGAAATTAATCCTGTGGATGCTGCGATGGCTGATGAAGACAATTTGCCGTTTTGAAAAACAGGAAGGGTTAAAATATTATGGCTCGCAAGATTAATAAAGAACGTTCCGGTCAGAAGATGAGGATGCGCAGAGACAGGGACGAGGAAGTGGTGGAGAGGAAGAGACTGCGTTGTCTTGATGGTGTTGTGGATATAGATCCTAACGACTGTGAGATGGCGCAGAAATTTGTAACTGAGCATGGCAAGATAATGCCGGCGCGCATGACGGGAGCAAACGCCAGGCAGCAAAGGCAGGTAAAACGCGCAGTACGCCGTGCGAGAGTTATGGGGTTGCTGGAATAGTAAATGTCAGGGCGGTGTATTGCGTTGTGACGCAAAACACATGTCTGTGATTCAATAAATAAAGCAGAGGATTTAGTTATGTCCATGGAAGTATTGTTAATGATGGATGTGCCCGGCTTGGGAACAGAGGGCGAAGTTGTTCATGTTTCTGACGGATACGCGAGGAATTACATTCTTCCCCGTAAAATGGGTGCTCCGGTAACTGATATTACCCGGAAAAAACTGGAAAAAATACGTCGTGACCGTGAAGCCGACAAGCAGGTCAGGCTGGTGGCTGCCAAGGAAGCCGCGGCGAAACTGAAAGGGGTCTCCTGCACCATATCTGCCAGGGTGGCACAGGACCAGAAGTTGTATGGTTCTATTACCGTTGCCGATATTTCTAAAATTCTAAACGAGCAGGGAGTAGAATTGGATAAGAATTATTTACTGCTTGATCAACCCATTAAGGAGCTAGGCGTTTACGATGTTAAGGTTGTTTTGCATCCTGAAGTTGAAACGTCAGTAAAAGTGTGGGTTGTTGAGGAATAATCATTATGGCCATGGAATCTCCGCCTTCTTCGGCCGTGTCTAAAGCCGACAGAATACCGCCTTATAGCGAGGAAGCGGAGAAGGGCGTTCTGGGGTCGATCCTCCTTGATTCCGTTAAGGTAATGGACCTCTGTCTGGAATTTCAGATTGTTCCTGAATCATTTTATGTGCCGGCCCACCGGATTATCTTCCAGGCATTCATTGATATGCTGGGGCGCGGCATGGCGATTGATGTTCTGACCGTCGCGGAACGTCTGAAAACGCTGGGCATGATTGATAATATAGGCGGATCTGTTTTTCTCGACCGTCTTATTGATTCCACGCCGACAGCGGCGCATGCCGAATATTATATTGATATTGTGCGCCAGAAGTATCTTCTGCGTTCCATTGTTGCATGTTCGCGTGACGCTGAAAACGAATGTTTTTACTCCGAAGAAAGCGCGGATGTCCTGCTGGGCAAGGTGGAACAGTCGTTTCTTGATATTACAGAGCGTCAGCATGGTTTTGTTATGCCGTGGAACACGGTTGTCAAGCAGACGATGGAGCATGTTGAGAAGATTCTGAATTTAAAACGCGGGTTGAGCGGCATTTCTACCGGGTTCGGCAACCTTGACGCTAAACTGCAGGGGTTCAGATCGGGTGAAATGATTGTTCTGGCGGCGCGTCCCTCGATGGGCAAGACATCGCTGGCCATGAACATTGCCGAAAACGTGGCATTAGGAAGAAAAGATCCCGAGCAGGTACAGAGACCGGTTGGTATTTTCAGCCTTGAAATGTCAAAAGAGGCGCTTGTATTGCGCATGTTGTGTTGTCACGCGGAGGTGTCGTCATTTAATCTTACCTCCGGATATGTATCGGCCAAGTCTGATCACGGCAAGCTGGCGAACGCGGCATCAGTTTTGTCGAAAGCCCCCATATATCTGGATGATACAGGCGGGCTTGATATTCTTGAGTTGCGCGCCCGTGCCCGGCGTATGAAGAAAAAATACAACGTAGAGCTTATTGTAATTGATTATCTGCAGTTGATCAATTCGCGCGAATACGCGAGGCAGGGGCGTCAGATTGAAACCGCGCATATTTCAGGTAATTTAAAGGCCATGGCCAAGGAATTGAAACTTCCGGTTCTTGTGCTCAGCCAGTTGAGCCGCGCGCCAGAACAAAGGGACAAGCTCGGCAAGCCGAAGCTGTCGGATCTTAGAGATTCCGGAGCCATTGAGCAGGATGCCGATGTGGTTTGCATGCTGAGAAGACCCTGTAAGTATGAAGAGGACGAGAAGCATGAGGATAGGCTGCTTGCGGTGGTGGATGTGGTGAAGCACAGAAACGGGCCAACAGGCGAGGTGGAACTGAATTTTGAAGATACATACGTCCGGTTCCGGGACAGGGCGCATGGTGTTGATGACATAGATCCTGTTCGAAACGATCAAGATATTGAAGCGGAAGGATAGTAATGGCTTCTTGGAGAAATCCTTTTATTTATCGCGGTTTGTGCGTGTTTCTTTTTGTCTTTTTTTCTTTTCTTGCCGCGGTTCCCGGCCAGCAGTCTGTTCCGCTGGTGAAAGAAATACGAATAAAGAATCTGGGAACCGGTCAGGTTGATGATGAATTTGTGCTTTCGCACGTGAGCTCCAAGGCGGGTGTCCCTCTGGACCGTCTGGCAATATCAAAGGACATCAAAACAATTCTCGATACGGGTTTCTTTTCCTATGTGGGCGCGGAGCTGGAGCCTGTCGAAAACGAAGTGGTCATCATTTATGTCCTGCGGAACAAGCTTAAGCTGGCGAGTCCAATCAAGGTTAAGGGTGCTGAAGTATTCAGTGAATCCAAAATCAGGAAATTGATGGAGTTGAATACGGGCGATCCTGTTGATGAGCAGACTTTGAATACGCATTCCAGGAAAGTAAAAGAAAAATACACCGCCCATTACTATTCTGATGTTCGCATAAAATATGACATTGAAACGGTTAATCAGACCAATGGGCAGGCAAATGTAACGCTGACGGTTGACGAAGGGAAGCGGGCGAAGGTAAAGAAGGTTAATTTTACCGGCAATAAGAATGTTCAGCCGGCCGAGCTGAAAAAAGTGATGAAGCAGTATTCATGGTGGAATCCGATGAGGCTTTTCCGCAAGAAGCGGTATGATAGCGGGGAGTTGAAGACCGCGCAGATGGAGATCCGTAATATATGCCTGGATAAAGGTTTGCTGGACGCGGTGGTTGAGGATCCTCTGATAACTATGGATAAAAAGGGCAATCTTATTGTGACCATTTCCATGCTGGAAGGCAGTCAGTATAAACTGGAAAATATTCAACTGGAAGGCGTATCAATATTTCCCGAAAAGGAACTGATGGCTGCTCTAAGCGCCAAGCGGGGCGATATCGCGTCAAAAAGTGTTATAGAAGCGGACATGGATGCCTTGAGGTCTTATTATGGAGACAGGGGCTACATGAATACGGTTGTTAATCCGGTTTTGAAGCCCGACAAGTCAAAAAATGTTCTTGATGTTGTTTTTTCGATAACGGAAGGGGAGCTTGTAAAGATAAGGAATGTCAAGATACGCGGCAACACGCACACAAAAGATAAAGTTGTCAGGCGTGAAATAGTGGTGGAGCCGGGTGATACATACAGCGCGAAAAAAGTGAAAACAAGCGAATCCCGGCTGAAGAATCTGGGTTTCCTTGGTGATGTCCGCAATCATCCGGAGGATACTTCGGTTCATGACATCAAGGATCTTGTGTTTGATGTAACCGAAAAGAGGTCGGGACAGTTCATGGTGGGCGCGGGTTTTTCGAGTGTGGATAATCTGATGGGATTTTCTGAAGTTTCGCAGGGAAATTTTGATATTGCCAACTGGCCCACGTTTACCGGTGGCGGGCAGAAAGTCAAGCTGAGCGCGGAAGCAGGCGCCAAGCGTCAGCAGTATGATCTTTCATTTATTGAGCCGTGGTTTCTGGACAGGCAACTTTCGTTTGGAGTTGATTTGTATAAGAGCCTTAGAAAATACAGTGATTATAATGTAAGGCGCAAGGGTGTGGCTTTTACACTTTCGAAACCGTTGTCGCCGGTTGATCGTGTCAGTCTTCAGTATGAATTAGAGAAGGTGAGCAGGATAAAGGACACGAATGTTTACGTTAATATCGGGACGGAACTGCCGGGCGCCGAAACATTCAGTTTTGCCGAGGATGAAATGCTCAAGAGTTCCTTAAAGCTGACGGTATCGCATGATACTT
>JBFZFB010000192.1:0-5241 GCA_041306605.1 Lentisphaerota bacterium
GAGTATCGCCGGCGCCTGGTATGACTTCTGGCAGTCTTACATTCTTTTCAACATCATCTACGCAAAAACAGGCAACGCAAATGGCGAGGTGATGTCCTACTCCCAAAGATTTCTAACCCCAATAAAAATGTTCAAGATCAGCCCTGGAATATTAAAATTCATCCTGCCCTTGATTTCTTTCACCATCATCTGCGCCGCCATAATAAAATTCCGCAGATTATTCATCACTAAACCCGCAAAAGAACTGATTGCATTTTCTTCCGCATGCTTCATAACAAGTTATTACAGCATTGCCCAGCCGGGCAATGCGTTCCCTCATTATCTCCTGCTTTCAATAATTCCGTTTACCTTTTTCTGCGGTGTTATATGCGGCATCTTGCACACAGATTGCGCATCTTCGCCGGAAACAGAACATCAGCGCCTCGTGAAAATATTGATCTTATTATTTTTAACCGGAACAGTTGCACTGCCGGCAGTATCCATGATCAGAAAAGGAAGCCATGGCATAAATGAGTTTCTGAAAGGCACTGCTCTTCCCGCCAGGGATGCCGTCGTAACAACTATCGCACGCTATGCTGATCCGAATGAAGGAATCGCAATATGGGGCTGGATGAACCGTTACTATATTCAGACCGGCACAATACAGGGAACCCGCGACGCCATCACCATCCGCCATGTCGGAAAAACCCGATGCCAGAATTACTATCTGAACAGATTCGCCAATGATATGAGAAAAAACAAACCTCCTGTATTTATAGACGCCATCAGTCCAAATGCTTTCGGCAAATTCACTCCGGACCAGAAACATGAAAATTACCCGATGATCAAAGAGATCATCCGGAATAAATACACGGAAATCCCGGTAAACGACAGCGGCGGCATACGGGTATACGCGCGCAATGACCGTTTTGAACAAAGAAAATAACACAATAAAAAGGGTTTCCTTGACCATTATATCGCCATGCTGTTTAATTCACGCGTGTTCAGTAAGATGCAATTTTTTATTATAACGATCCTCGCGATATTGACAGCGTGCACCACCTCGCCCGCTCAAGAAAACGATTCGCGCAAGATACATCTTGTCGTCGACCGCTACGCGCCGTACGAGGGCGACACACCAATAAACCGGCTGTGCCAGTCTCTAATGCGGGAAGACCCGAATCTGATTATCCGTCCGTTTGTTTCCATAAATATAACCGGAAAAAAGGGGGACGCTTCCCGCCTGCTCTCATGGGCCGGCCAGACTTCACCCGATGTAACTTTCTCCTACTGGCACGGCATTCGCACCGAAATAGAACAGAATTTCCTGTGCCCGTTGAATGAATATATCGGTTACGACGGCTTCTACGGCCTGCACCCCACAACTGATAAGCCTTACGAAATGACCGGTAAACCTAAACTTAAAATCGACGCTGAAACAGGCAGGGAAGTTCCCGATATCAACGGTAACATCGACAATGATGAAACCCTATGGCCCGAATGGAGAAATTACCCGAAAATCAACCGTATGGTGGCCACAGTTCCCGGCAGTCTGGATGCAGGCCCGGACGGCAAACCTTATAAAGGCGCCGTTGTCTACGGGATTCCCATGGAAACAACCATCTATTACGGCATCGTATACAGGCGCGACCTGTTTCGTGCCGCTGGTTTCAAGGAAGATGATGTGCCCAAAACATGGGATGAATTCTTGTACTTCTGCCAGCGCCTGACCGATCCCGGCCGCGATGTGCCCGGCGCAAAATTCAGGCGCGGCCAACTGGGCTTCGCCCTGCCGCGTCAGGCATGGCTGTGGCTGGAATGGCTATGGTCAAATAACGGCTCAGCCATTATGCAGGCAAAAGTCAACCCCGCAACCGGCAAAGAACACTGGTTCACTCAGGAAGAAACTGAATTCGTTGATCCCGAGACCGGCGAATCGCTGGCTCTTCAGCCGTCGCGCTGGAAGGCCTCTTTTGACAGCAATGCCGGCATCAACGCCCTGAACTTCTATCATAAATTATGCTGGCAGTCATGGATTCACGATCCCAAAACCGGCGAACCTGTCAACCTGTCAACAGATGAGATAACACAAGGCTTCTACATGGATAAGAAAACGAACCAGAAAGTTTCCTTCTCATCCAAAGACATAATAAAGGGAGCTGTGCGCAAAGCTGTCGCCGGCGAAGACAGCGAATCCGATATGTTCCGTCGCGGCGAAGTGGCAATGATAATGAGCAATCTGCACGATCTGGAAACATACAAGATTCCACCAAACAACCTCGGCTTTTTCACGGTACCTGCCGGACCAGAAGGTCAGCAGGTTGTCGGCTCTTTCCGGCATTACAGAGCATTGAACTCCAGACTGGCCGGACAAAACAATAAAAATATCCGCGATAAAGCGTGGCACGTAATCAGCTCTCTCTGCGGGCCGCTTGGCCGCAAACTCACAGTGGAAGACCGCGTAATGCGCGGTTACGCCCAGTTTATGTCACCAGCGCAACTGCAGGAGTTCGGCCTTGAAGAATATATCGACCGCATTCCGCCGCATTTGAAACGCCAATATGAAAATATCATCATAAATCCCCGGACCGAACCTTATATGGGCTACTGGTATCCCGTTGAAGTGGCGCTCAGCTCGAAAATCATAGGCTTCATAATGAGCCGTGAAGATTTTGATTTCAAAACAGCCCTCAAAGATGTTGAACAGGAGGCTAACGGACGCCTTATGTTCGGTCTTTCCGAAACAATAAAAAACCGCTACCGCCCGTGGGCATTTGCGGGTGTAATTCTTGCCGCATTTGTTCTGGCTTTCGGCGGCGTGCTGATAGCCAAGTCATATACCGACAAACAACCCGGCGACAGCGCGTTGCCGGTTACGGCCGGCACGGCGCGGAATGTCTTTGTGCAGTGGCTCCCATGGCTCCTGCTCTTCCCGGCACTGGCATCCATAGCGCTCTGGAAATATTACCCGCTGGCGCGCGGATCTATAATGGCCTTTCAGGATTACCATATTATCGGAGCCAGCAAATGGATCGGATTGGACAATTTTATAAATATATTCACTTCAAAAGAATTCTACGCGTCACTTGTAAGAACATTCAAATTCGCTTCGCTGTCGCTTGGCATAGGATTCATCATGCCGATACTGCTGGCCATACTCCTGTCTGAAGTTCCAAAAGGGAAAGTGTTCTTCCGCACAATATATTTTCTACCCCAGCTTTCCAGCGGACTGGTCGTGCTTTTCATCTGGAAACTAATGTACAATCCCACTGAATACGGCCTGCTGAACAAACTGCTTCTGAACACCGGCGAATTGCATATTTCAATTATCATCATGGCCAAACTGCTGGTAATAGCCATTGCTATTGTCATTTTCTGGATCCTGCACAAGTTCGCTTTCAATGTTTCATACCATTCAAGAAAAAGCCTCTGGCTTGCACGCCTCCTGTTTTTGGGCGCGATTCTTATCAGCCTGTTCCCTTTCTTCATGGATTGCCTGCGTTCCGGATTTGAAACAACATTCATATCCTGGATAACATGGTTGTGGCGCAGGCCTGAATGCGTCAGTCAGGACTGGCTCGGCGACACCAAATGGGCCATGGCCGCTGTAATAGTACCGGGCGTATGGGCAAGCGCCGGAGTCGGAAGCCTGGTTTACCTCGCGGCTTTGAAGAATGTTGACGAGGAAAGCTATGAGGCCGCCGACATAGACGGCGCGGGATTTTTCGACAAGGTCTGGTATATAACAATTCCCTACCTGAAACCTTTGATCGTAATAAATTTCATAGGCGCTTTTATCGCCGTATTCCACAGTATGAGCGATATTTTCGCGATGACCGGCGGCGGGCCCGGCGACGAGACAACCGTGCTGAGCCTCCTTATATGGTACAAGGCGTTCGCTTTTCTCCGGTTCGGAGAAGCAACTGCCATGGCATGGTTCCTTGGAGTTATGCTTATCGGTTTCACAATATACCAACTGCGCATACTCAAAAAAGTTGAATTCCGGCGAGCGGAAGCAGGTTAAAGAATGGATATTTTATGCCTTTAATAGGACAGGTTGGCAGAAAACAAACACGTGTGCTCATCGGCATAACGCTGATTTACGCCATGCTGATGATCGGCGGGATAACCATGGTCGTTCCATTTCTTATCACACTAAGCTCCGCCATAACCAACGAGCTGGACTATGAACGTTATCAGCCGTTCCCGAGATATCTGTCCGATAAAAGCGAGCGATACCTGAAGTATCTGGCGGAAAAATATACACCTTCACGCTTCGAACACTTCAAAGCCGCCTATCAATGCCCGGAATACTGGGGATCATTCCGTGACATAACTTTTGAAAAAGACGTCATAAATAAATTCTTTCCGCTGTACAACTGCGAAAACGACCCGTCAAAATTAGCGCGCTTAACACGTATAGCCGAAGATTATAACACTTTCATCACCCGGCATTACACCTCGCGCGCTCTCACGGAACAACTCATGCCCCTGTTTTTGAATTACAACCTGCCATCATACCGCGATTTCCTGCAAAACCGTTACGAACAGCTTTACACTGAATCAAACACTAACAATACCCGCGCAACAGGACGGCCGCTCGAGCTGAAAGCCCTCGAACTCATGGGGCGCCTCCGCGGCGATACCTATGACAGCTTCTTCAGCATGAACTTTGGAACTGTAGCAAATTACCCGTACGATCTGCCAAAATGGATCCCCGCCCAAACAACCCGTCATCTTGACTTCATAGACTGGATGCGGCAACTCCCCGCCAACCATAAACTACCTGTGACCCGTCACTATCTCTGGACCAGATTCCTGCTGAATAAAGGATGGGATTCCAAAAAATATAAGGAGGTGACAGGACAAACCATCGCTTCCATCTACGCCTTGAACTATCCCGCCAACACCAATACACCAACGGCGCTCTCCGCCCTGCGCGATGAGTTTGAATCAAAATACTGGCCATCACGATTTGTTGCACTGAAAGAAGATATGCGCGATAAATACCTTCTTTTTCTGCAAACACGTTATCCATCCCTGGAATCCTTCAATAAAATAACAGGCATGTCTTTGACTGACTGGAGCCAGATACCTTATTCGAGTGCCATGCCTTATCCTGACGATAACGTCAGGGCACACGAAATAAAAACCGCGTTTGCCGACGCGCTGTGTTCGGCATGGCGCGATTACACTGAAACAGTTCCCCTCTCTCTCAAAACCATGCTTTCACCAGAACAGGTTTATCAGGATTTTCTGCTG
>JBFZFB010000193.1:0-33236 GCA_041306605.1 Lentisphaerota bacterium
TTTCAGGAATTATAACACACTTATTTCGGGCTTTGGAGCCAAATCGGCTCCTTATGCCCGAATTTCTTCCATAGTAACTCGCTGATCTTCAATGTGTTACCGACGGTGGGACAGGCTCTAAATATTGACTGCGGGAGATTAAAGACAGATAGTTTTGATTCACAAACGCATTGGATTAACTTTGCACGGGACGGAAGCGAAAGCAGGCGGGGCGTGTATGGCTAGTAAATACCAGCATAAGTTGAGCATTATTTTTTCCGAGTATTGGTCATATTCCAAGGGATACCGTTATTTAATTATACCGGCCGCACTAGGCATGTTTGTTGATGCCATATTGCAATCCATGCTGGTGGCATATCTTAAGATCGTGATTGACGAGCTGGTCAAGGACCCGACGCTGTTTATTCAAGCCAAACTGTTGCGTTACGCTCTGTTTGGTCTGGTGATGGGTTTCATGTTCTTTCCTTTCGCTTTTTTTGGTCACATTTCCTATCAGATGATCTCATTCCGACAGGTGGTCAGTTTTCGCATGGCGCTTTACAGGCATCTTCAGAAGCTCAGCTTGAACTTCTTTCATCAACTTCGTGTTGGCGAGATATCGTCGCGAGTCACAGGTGACATTGATAACGGTGTTAACGGCCTTATGGGGTATTTTATAACGGTTCTCTGGTGCGGTACGATGCTGACTACATCGCTGGTGAACATGATCATTCTGAGCTGGCAATTGACGATTGTATTTGTGTTCCTCGCGGCCTTATACATATTGGTGTCGAAGGTGTTCCTGCCGCGGATCAGAGTGTTTTCGCGTGCTGTCCGCGATCAGAGCGGTGAGCTTAACGCGCAGGTTACTGAAGATATTGCGGCAGTTGCACTGGTTAAGGCGTTTGCCCGGGAAGAGAGATTCTTCTCGCGCTTCCAGAAATCGCAAAACCTGCTTTACGGTTCGCAGGTGCGCATGACGGTGATGAATTTTATTTATTCTGATGTATTGCAGGTCATTTCATTGTTTCTGGCGCCCATAATAATACTTGGCACGGCGTCATATATGGTCCGATGGACAGGGATTACAGTTGGGACGGTTGTTGCATTCTGGAGTTACTGGATGGTAATGAGGGGACCGCTGAGTTCTATTTTCAACAGCATGAGCATATTGTATGGCGCAATGGCGTCAATGGACAGGGTGATGGAATTCTTTGATAAGGAGCCGATGCCCAAGGACATGCCCAACGCGCGGTCGGTTGTTATCAGCGGCGGGACGGTAGAGTTCCGCAATGTGACTTTTGCCTACAAAGAGCCGAAAACGAATCCCGTTTTGCGTGATATAAGCTTTGTTATTCCGGGCCGATCCTCGATGGGCATTGTGGGGCCGAGCGGTGCCGGAAAGAGCACATTGCTTCAGCTGATGATCAGGTTTTTTGATCCGGATTCCGGCGCGATTTTTGTGGATGGTTACAACTTGCGAGAACTCACGCAGGACTCACTGCGCCGTAACTTCGGAGTTGTCCTTCAGGATTCGCTCCTGCTGGCGGGAACAATACGTGAAAATCTTTTGCTGGGCCGGGAAAATGCTTCTGACGCAGAAATATGGAAAGCGCTTGAACAGGCTGCGGCTAAAGATTTTGTGGAAGCATTGCCGGAGAAGCTGGATGCCGAACTGGGCGAGCGCGGCGTTAACCTTTCGGGCGGACAGCGACAGCGTCTTTCGATAGCGCGTGTTCTCATAAGAAATCCGGCGCTGGTGGTGCTGGATGAGGCAACTTCAGCTCTTGATTCCGCGAGCGAGGCACATGTGCGACAATCGATCAGAACGCTGTTGTCCGGAAGGACGTCAATCATCATAGCGCATCGTCTTTCCACGGTGATGTCATGTGACAGGATACTTCTGCTGGATAATGGATGTATTGCCGGAATGGGCAGTCATGCGGAGCTAATGCAGACATCTCCGATGTACGCGGATCTGGTCAGCAAGCAGAACCTGATTGTGCATGATGTTACTGAAACGGAATAGGCTGAACGGGGTTTGCCTTACGGGTGTTTTTATCTTTGCAGGATGCAGAGTGAAGTTTCTTTGATGTGTTTCAAGGTTTTGAATTCAGATTCTTGAGTATACAGATGATTCAGGGCAAGTGTTACACCATGCCAATAAGGAGTGTCATAGTCGTGCCATATGACAATTCCTCCCGGACGCACCAGAGACAACGCGATATGCGAATCATTTATAGTGAAATCATAACTGTGAGATCCGTCAATGAACATGAAGTCGACCTTGTTCTTGTAGTTTGAAAAATCGAACTTTGCGGAATCTCCATACAGCTGAATGATGCGTGCCGGGCTTTCTCTTTTGGCGAATCGTGAGCCTGATGCGTTCTTTAGAATGTATTTTTTGTCGAATTCATCCAGCGGCTTGGCGACTTGTTCCAGATCGCTTGAAGGAAGGTCGAGCGTTACGACTTCGGTGGATGGGGCCTGATTTAAAGCCATATTTAGTGTTGTTCGGCCGTCAAATGTTCCGATCTCGAAACTCAGTTTGGAATTAATTTTACGAACGAGCGATGCGATTATTATCAGCTCAAGCGGGCTTACATTTCCGTCTGTAGATACGAGTTCGGTCAATGTTATGGAGGCGTCATTGCTTGGCAAATCATTAAATGGCATAAGTGGAATCAAAGCTTCGGGACGTTTTGCGCATTCAGGAGATTCCTCTTCAAAGTTGAAGTGATTGCAGATGGTGTAAAGGAGGCGTCTATTTTTAGACAGGAAGAAACCGCCCGCCATCAGGTATAAACATGAAAGAGAGCTTTGTGTGTATCTCCGCAATGAGGTGACAACTTCCTGAAAATTCATGATGTGAAGATATGATTTTCATGATCGAAAGAACAAGCTTAAAAGGCGTGCGTAAATAAAGAAGGTTTGGCTCATAATTGCCGGCGTGGATTGATTTTTATTGACCAGATGGATGAGCGGAGTACAGTTTCTGTTTTCAGGTTGTTACTTTGATTTGCAGTTATGGAGGATTTGTTATGCAATTGATGTGTGATGCTGTAAGCGTATTAGGGTCCCGGCACGGGATTTTGATGGATCCTGTAAACAAGGAGTGCAAACTGCTTCGTTATTCACGGTTTGAGGATATGTCACGGTTTGAAATCAGGGCCGGTATCCGTTACTGGGACAAGGAGTTTGTTTTGCCTCTGACTTCCGCCGGAACGCAGTTCTTTTTCGTGGATCAGCGTACAAGTCCATGCACAATGGCGATCATGGGCATTGATCCTGCCAGTTGTTTGAAACTAAAACTTCAGATTGTTACGCCTTTCCGTCCGCGCGACCCGGATTTTTCAACCAGTCCGGTGCTGGGGCTGAGGCTGGAGATCAGTCGTCTGCCGGGATGCTTCCGGTGGATGGGTTGCCCTGAAAAGGATTCCATAAACGAGGTTGAAATCTTCTTTGAAATCAGGGGTGAGCATTTTGATGTTTTTCAGAGCGGTGAAGATTCTGTGGATGTGAAATCACGGTTCATGTGCCGCTTCGGCAAAAATGATCCGCGCAAAACCTCTGATGATATGGACGGTGCGCTGGTTGGGTGTCATGACCGGCTGGTTGTGAAAGACGGGCAAGTGCACGGGCATCGTTTTGTTAAACGCGTTAATCTGTCTGATGTCTCGGAAGACCGCATGGACATAGCGTGGTCTACGTGGCAGGCTCCGGCGTTATGCATAGGTTCTGATCTGCATTCTTTCAGGTACACCCGGATGTTTTCGGATCTTGACTCGGTGGCCGAATGGGCGCGGAACAATTTGGAAAAGATTTTTGATAACGCTAAGAAAGTGGACGGTATTATCGGGCGTAATAACTGTTCGGCCAGTACGAATTCTTTGATGGCATATACCCTCCATTCATGGCTTATGGATACATGGTGGGTTGATCGAGACGGAAAAGACTGGTTCAGTGTATGGGAAGGCAATTGTTATCTCCACTCCACGGTGGATGTGGAATTTACGCAGGCGCCGTTTTACTTGTCGGTATGGCCCGAATTGCTGGAGCTGGAACTTGGTGAATGGCCTGCTTTTTCCAAGAGCGGTGAAGCTTTGCTTGGTGAACGGGGAAAGGGGACTCTTTTCCTTTCGCACGACATAGGCGTGGCATGTTCGGTAACGGGTCAGCATTATACTCATGAAATGGAAGTTGAAGAGACGGCTAATTACATTCTGCTGGCTTATTGTCACTGGCGCAGAACCGGCAGGGCGGCGGCGATCCGCGCCAATGCGGAAATTATCGGCAAATATCTTCGTTTTCTGAAGGCGTGTGACACCACCGGGAATGGTGTGCCGGATCGCGGGGTGGCTAATACCATTGATGATGCATCGCCGGCGGTTCAATACGGCAAGGAGCAGGTTTATCTGGCGGTTAAATGTATTGGCGCTTACACCTGCGGCGCGGAGATCATGCAGTTCCTCGGAAAGACGGCTGAATCGAAGCGTTATTTGGCGCTGGCAAAAAAGATAAGGGTGCTGGTGGAGAAAAAAGGCTGGATCAAAGATCACTTTGCCACATTGCTGGAAAAATCCGGGAAAGGATTAATCAATCCGTGGTCGGGCAAGCCTTGTGAATTCAAGACTGTTCCGGGCTGGGACAGTCCGCATATTTATACAGAGAACACTTTTGCCTGTTTGGATATGGTTGGGTGCGATTTAGGTTTTGACCGAGCCAAGGTTGTCAAGGACCTGCAAACGGCCACTGAGCGGTGTCTTCGTGAATATGGCTGTGTGCATAGTGATTTCAAAAATACGAATTTGGCGCGACAGCCCGGTTCGGAAGCTCTGGCTGGTGTTTCGCCGAATCCCGGCTGGATAGCCATGAACATGTTACGGGACATGGCGGCATTTTATCGCGGTTTGGATTTCCGCGGCATGACGGATCGTTATTGGAATTGGCAGGTCTTGACCAACACACAGGAGCCGAAGATGTTTTTTGAAACGTTTAACGGCAATAATCTTTGTTTCTATCCGCGCGGTGTTGCGATTTGGGGATATTTTGACGCGCTGGCCGGGCTGGTGATAGACAAGGTTCGCAAGCAGGACAAAACCCGGAAGCCAATACCCCAGATTCGTGTGCCGCGCCTGTTGGATGCCAACTGGAAAAAAGGCACATGCCGGATTATCGAAAGATAAGCTGACGCTAAATGCGGGAGGTTTTGACAGGATTGGGAGGATATGGGGACTTGATTGAAATGAAGTGATAACGTCATACTTGGATGAACTATGAAAAAGCAAAATCTTGAGAAAGTGTTTGAGGCGGATAAGGGGCGGTTTGTAGAAGACTGGAAGGCGGTTTTGAGATTTGCCAGTATCAGTGGTGAGCCGGAACATGCTAATGATTGCCGAATGTGTGCTGAATGGCTGGTGGCGCACCTGAAATCAATGGGTTTTCAATCAAGACTGATTGAAACCGGCGGGCATCCGCTTGTTTTCGGGGAACGGCGCGGCAAACCCGGCAAGCCGGTGGTGCTTTTTTACGGTCATTACGATGTCCAGCCTGTTGATCCCGTAGATAAATGGAAGACCCCGCCATTCGAGCCGGACCTGCGCGGGAGCCGGCTTTATGCGCGCGGCGCGCAGGACAACAAGGGCCAGCTTATGTACGCACTGAAGGCGATTGAAACGCTTGTGCGGAATAACGCGCTGGAATGCGGCATGAAGATACTGATTGAAGGAGAAGAAGAGGGCGGAGGGCCGGCTACTTTCAAGACGCTTCCCAGCCTTCGCGCTGAACTGGCTGCTGACATTCTGATGGCGTGCGATGTTCAAGCTGCGCCTTCAGGCCTTCCAACGATCACCATGGGATTAAGAGGGCTTGCTCAGCTTACCGCAGTGCTTCACGGGCCGGCGCACGATCTGCATTCAGGGTCGCACGGGGGCCGTGCTCCGAATCCTGCTACGGGTATGGCCCGGCTGGTAGCCACTTTGCACAATACGGATGGGAGTGTTGCGGTTGAAGGGTTTTACGAGGGAGTTAGAGAACCGACGCAGAAAGAGCGGATGCTTGCCGCAAAAGGAGCGGTGGATGATGAAACATATCGCAGGCAGACCGGTGTAATGCCGGTTGCCGGCGAAGTCCGTTTTTTGCCGGTCGAGCGGGTTGGGTTCAGACCGAGTCTGGAGGTGAACGGTATTCATTCAGGTTATGGCGGGCCCGGCGCCAAGACGATTATTCCATCCGATGCGATTGTAAAGCTGACAATGCGGTTGATTGCCGGTCAGGATCCTGCAAAGATACTTGCCGCCGTGATAGCGCATCTTGAGAGAAACACACCGCCGGGATTGCGGATTGAAGTGACGGAGAAAGGTATTTTCGGCGGGGCCCTGCGGCTGGATGTGGATTCTCCGGTGGTGGTGAAGGCGGGCCGGGTTTTGAGAGATCTTTTCGGGCAGGAAGTTGCGATGTTATGGGAAGGCGCCTCGGTTCCCATAGTAGAGGAGTTAATAAAGATATCGGGTGCAGAGCCGCTGCTGGTGGGTTTTGGTTTGGAGGAAGACAATATTCATGCTGTGAACGAATCCTTCTCGCTTGAGCAATTCCGCGGCGGATTCATGTATGTTGCGACTTTTCTTGCATCCCTATGAGCAGTATCGGTGGAAAATCGTGGCAGGTTTCAGCGGTGTATTGTTTTAATCAGCATATTTTAAAAAAGGTGTCTCTGTTTGACAATAGAGGCGGGAAAGTATAAAGTGCTTCAAATTGGTTCAAGAATCGGGAGATAGATGTTTTTATGCCTACGTATGAGTATCAGTGTAAAAAGTGCGGGCATACTTTTGAAAAATTTCAAAGCATGAATGATTTGCCGTTGCGGCGTTGCCCGAAGTGTCGTTCTGGTGTTAAGCGGCTGATAGGGGCAGGAGCAGGGTTGTTGTTCAAAGGCACTGGTTTTTACAGTACGGATTACAGGAGTTCAGGTTATAAGGAGAGTGCGAAAAAGGAGGCTAGTGATTCAACGGTGGACAAAAAGCAGGTTGATAAACCTGCTTCTGATAAAAAGGTGAACAAGAAAGAAACAACGTTAACAAAATAGGTGAAATATGTTAATTTGCGCAAAGTGCGGTACAGAGAATCCATTAGGCAGAGTTTTTTGCGGCGGATGCGGCAAGAAACTGGAAACCAGTCATGTCAGCAGTCAGGACTTGACCGGCAGTGAGGCCGATAATTGGTTTATTGCAAACATAAAATACTTTGTGGCAGCCGCTATTATTGCAATCCTCGTTATGGTGGGAATGGCGTTATGGCCGAGCGCTGGGGTTGTTGGTGATGTCGGCTCTCGTCTTCACGGGTTGCGTGTTGAACGTCAGCTTGCCGGGATGAAGCGTGTAGGGTCGAATATGACGGTAGGCCCGTTCACCTTTGTTGAACGTGACATCAACGGGTACCTGGATATGAAGAAGGACACCTGGAAAATTGATGCCATGAGCGTGGATATCAAGGATGATGTTTTCATGGTGCGTATAGCCACGACATTGTTCAGTATTCCATTGGGCTCCATGAAGGTGGCGCCGAAGGTGACATACGAAATGGCATGTTCTGCTTTTGGTGACGGGATCGGCATTAGGAGTTCCAAGATAGGGCATCTTCCGCTAGGCGGTCCTTTCAAGAGAACGCCTTTGAAAATACTTTACAAGATCGTGTCCAGTGACAAAAACTGGGCTGTTTTCTCCAATGTTGATGAAATCAAGGTTACGGAAGGCAAGATTACTGTTATTATCAAGAAGTAATCTCCTTTCACATACATGTCTGTTTGCAATCGATATCATCAGTTTGAAGACGGAATGTTGAAATGTGAAAGACATTTGCTTTCCCGTGCTGTTGGCTTTTCATATCAAATCCGGCATTGTTCGTTTTTGGCGGTTTCTCTTCTTTCGTCCGTAATATTGCTGTGCGGTACGGGTGATAATGCAGTGCAGGGATCTGAAGACGGCATCAAGGTTCCTCATGATCTGTGGGGCGGTGTAAGCAGTTTTACCAGTGCTTCCGGCAATTTTGTGGTTGTCGGTCGCGACAAAGCGGCGAACGTGGAACTGGCGCGATGGAGTGAAGATGTGGTAAAGAAGCTGGAGGCTGTACTGGGCGTCAAGTTGCCTTTGGACTCACGGCATATGATAAGGATTGTTAACTCAACCAATGAAACAGGCGTTGGAAAGGTGGTGATCAATCCTCCGGTGGAAGGCACATATTTTCTGCAGGACTTTCAGGTGTATAACTACAGTCGTGTGAATCAGAGTGATGCCGACGAGGCTCTTTGCAATCTGCTGGTAGGCGTTCAGTTGAACGGACGTGGAGATGTTCCGTACTGGTTTTCGAGAGGGCTGGCGCAGAATTTATATCAGCCTCAGAAAGCGCGGAATAATGAGAAGATTATAAGTATGTGGCGTGAAGGGATGCTGACGACGGTATCGGAGTTTTTGAGCAGGCAGGCGTACAGCAGTGATCCAAGGCCGAATTCGGCGTTATGCGGTGTTTTTACGGGATGGCTTGTTTCAATGTTCGGGGACGGCAATTTGCGTGAATCTATTTACGGCAGATTTACTTCCGGCGGGAGGGTTACCCCGCAATGGCTGGTCAGTGTTGTACCCGGCTGTGGTTCGATTCCGGATCTTGAGGAGATGTGGGATAAATGGGTTTTAAAGCAGGAGCATGTGGTTCATCAGCCCGGCATGTTGATGCGGCAGGTGGCGGAGCAGATACAGGCTGAGCTGGTTGTATATCCGGGTCAGTTTGGGGTACCGGTTTCCGGCGATCCGGAACAGGTTGGCGGCTTGAGCGACTTGATCAAGGTGAAGGGTGAATCATGGGTGCCCGGTTTCTGCCGGGCCAAGATATGCAGTCTTGGTATTATTGCCGCGGGGCGTGGTGATAAAGTTGCCGGGGCGGTGAATGCGTATAACCGTTTTTTTGAAGCGTTGATTGCGGGTAAAAATGAGGCTGAATTAGGGGAGATTCTTCAGGATGCTGATTATTTGCTGGCGAAGCTTTCAGATAAGACAGAAGAGACGGGCGGCGGCGGGGGGAAAAAGAAATAGGTTTCGGATAAATGTTTTATGGTATATGATATTGGGCGTTGTTTGATTTACGGCTTTTCATGGCCGGTCAGCTGTTGAATTTTTGAGAGGATGCTGGATATGACAGCAAAAAAAACCATAGTCGGGAATATAGATAAAAAAGTATTGTCGTTCACGATAGGCAAGGATCCTGTGCTGGACATGGTTCTCGCGGAACCTGATTGTATAGGATCCGCGGCGCATGTCACGATGCTGGCTGGTATACCCGGTCTGAAACTGTTCACCGCCAAGGAGAAGAAGAATGTTATCGCGGAACTGGTTGGTGTTATGAGAAAAGCACGGAAAGGTGAATTCATAATCAAGGACAGTGATCAGGATGTGCATTTAGCGGTTGAAAGAGTGCTGACCCGGAAGCTGGGCGCGGCCGGGAAAAAGATTCATACAGCAAGGAGCCGGAACGATCAGGTGGCTGTTGACCTGCGGCTTTACGGTAAGGAGCAGTTATTTGATGTAATGGACGGGGTATCAGAGCTGGGCGCCGAATTGTTGAAACTCGCGCGCAAGGGTGTTGAAATGCCGATGGTCGGCAGGACGCATCTTCAGCCAGCCATGCCCAGTTCAGTGGGGTTGTGGGCATCGGCACATTTAGAGAGTTTGCTTGATGATGTTATAATGATAAGGGGCGCGTATGATTTTAATAACAAGTGTCCGCTTGGTTCGGCGGCGGGTTATGGTGCTTCGTTAAGCATAGACAGGGAATTGACGTCGAAACTGCTTGGGTTCGAGAGTCCGGTCCATAACGTGTTGTATGCATCCAACGCGCGGGGGAAGTGTGAGGCGGTGATTCTTTCGGCGTTGAGCGCTGTTATGGTGACGCTGTCGCGACTGGCAGAAGACATGATTTTATATTCGATGCCTGAATTCGGTTGTTTCACGCTTCCGAAGGAATACTGCACGGGAAGCAGTATTATGCCGCAGAAGAATAATCCTGACGTGTTGGAGCTGGTGCGTGCCAAGTCCAAGAGGGTTCTTGGAAACGCGGCAATTGTTGCTTCGATAATTAACGGTTTACAGGGCGGTTACAACCGGGATTTGCAGGAGACGAAAGAGTTGTTTATGGATGGAATGACGATAACCAAGGATTGTCTGCATATCCTGGCGTTGGTTGTTAAAGGTCTGCAGGTAAATAAGGATGCGTTGCTGGACGGGTTCAGTCCTGAAGTATTCGCGGCGGACCGGGCTTTGGAGCTTGTGGGGCAGGGTATGCCGTTCAGGGATGCTTATGTGAAGGTTAAGGCTGATTTAAAAAATCTGGGCAGGATGGATCCGTTCAAAGCGATTGCGGACAAAAAACATCTTGGCGCCACAGGCGGGTTAAATCTTGGAAAGCTGGAAGGAAGATTAAAAACAGCCGGAAAGTATTTTGTGGGTGAGCGGGAAAAGTTTCACAAAGCAGTTTCCCGGCTTATGGGGGTGAAATATCCGGGTTTGAAGTGATGTTGTTGAATTTGCACTTTGGGCTTGCGGTTGTTTCCATTAATTCGATATTTTTGCGGTAATTAGGTTTGGATTAAAAACGGAGGGGTTTACATTGGATATTGAGATAGTGCGCCACTCTACGGCGCATGTTATGGCCGCGGCGGTATGCCGATTGTATAAAGATGTCAGGCTTGACATAGGGCCGTCAACCGATGGCGGTTTCTATTATGATTTTGATCTTACCGAACGTTTTTCTCCGGACGACTTGTCTGCCATAGAAAAAGAAATGGCCCGGATTATTGCTGAAAACGCGCCTTTTGAAAGGATTGAAGTATCGCGTGGAGAGGCGCTGGAAATGCTCAAGGCGGCGGGGCAGACCTATAAAATAGAACGGTTGGCCGATATTCCTGAAGGTGAGGCGATAACTTTGTACAAGTGCGGCGGGTTTGTTGATCTTTGCCGCGGGCCGCATCTTGGGAGCACAGGCGAGATAAAGGCTTTCAAGCTAATATCCATAGCAGGTTCCTATTTCAGGGGGCTGGAAACAAATCCGATGCTTCAGCGTATTTACGGAATAGCGGCTTTTTCGCAGGAAGAGCTGAAGGCGGAGCTGGACAGGCTTGAAGAAGCGAAGAACCGTGATCATCGTAAGCTCGGGCGGGAGCTGGATTTATGGAGCATGCAGGATGATGTCGGGGCGGGTCTTATTCACTGGCATCCCAAAGGGGCTTTTATCAGAACAGTCATAGAAGACTTATGGCGGCGCGAGCATCTCCGTTCCGGATATGAAATTGTTTACACGCCGCATATCGGCAAGGCCAAGTTATGGGAAACGTCGGGGCATCTTGGGTTTTACAGAGAAAACATGTACGCGCCCATGGATATTGACGGCAACGAATATTTCATCAAGCCGATGAATTGTCCGTTTCACATCCAGATATACAAATCGCAGAAGCGGTCTTACCGGGATTTGCCTTTGCGCTGGGCTGAGCTGGGCACAGTGTACCGTTATGAAAAAAGCGGGGTGCTGCATGGACTGTTGAGGGTTAGGGGCTTTACGCAGGATGACGCGCACATTTTCTGTACTCCTGAACAGATAGAGGGAGAGGTAGAGAGGACGGTAAAATTTTCGCTGAATATTCTGGGTAAATTCGGGTTTAAGGATATTACAGCTTATTTATCCACAAAGCCGGCCAAAGCTGTTGGCGAGGAATCGCGATGGACGCAGGCGAGTGCTTCGCTGGAAGCGGCGTTGAAGTCGGAGAACATTCCGTATCTTGTAGATAAAGGCGGCGGCGCGTTTTACGGGCCGAAGATAGATTTAAAGATAAAGGATGTTTTAAACCGTGAATGGCAGTTGACAACCATACAGTTTGATTTCAACATGTCCGAGCGGTTTGATATGACTTACACAGGAGAGGATGGCAAGGAACATCGCCCGTATATGGTACACAGGGCGCTTTTGGGCAGTCTGGAGCGTTTTTTCGGCATTTTAATAGAGCACTATGCCGGCGGATTTCCGTTGTGGCTGGCTCCGGAGCAGGTGCGGGTATTACCGTTGACGGAAAATCAGACAGAATATGGCGAGAGTGTTCTTGCAGGGTTGCGCGCCTCTGATGTTCGTGCTACGGTGGACAAGAAATCTGAGAAGATCGGAGCCAAGATCAGGCGCGCGCAAATGGAAAAAATTCCATACATGTTGATTTTGGGCCCGAAGGAGGTTGACGCGCAGATGGTATCTGTGCGGAGCAGGACGGAAGGTGATCAGGGGGCAATGCCGTTGAGCGCGGTGCTGGACTTATTGAAGAAGCAAATGTTGCCGTAAGGCGTGGAGTGTGGTTAACTGGTTATTAATAGTAAGGGGTCATAACAAAGGAGGTAGGTTATTCGTTCGTTCGTCAGAGTAAATCATAAGATCAGGGTTCCTAAGGTGCGGTGTGTTAAAGAAGATGGAACAATGCTTGGGGTGGTGACTACCCGCGAAGCAATGGAAATGGCCATCACCGCGGGGTTGGATCTCGTGGAAATTTCGCCAAACGCTGATCCGCCGGTTTGCCGGATAATGGATTTCGGCAAATACAGATATGATGAGCACTTAAAGGAAAAAAAGGCCCGTAAGCAGGCCAAGGTACACAATCGTCCTGTCAAGGAGGTCAAGTTCCATGTTAATATCGGGGATCATGATTATCAGACAAAGGTTAATCATACCCGGGAATTCCTTCAAAAGGGGCATAAGGTGAAGATATCCCTGCAATTTCGCGGCAGGGAGAGCATACACAAGGAACTTGGATTTGAAGTGATGGACAGGGTTATGAAAGATTGTGTCAATGAAGGTGTGGTTGATATGGATCCCAAGTTGATTGGGCGTAGCATAATAGCCATGCTGGGCACAAAATCATTGAAATAGGCGCAGGTTTCTCGGTTGCGGCCGATATTTCAGTGAAATGTAAAAAGATCTGGACGAGTTGTATTGTTTCATGTAGGCTTTTGGACTTTACATTTACGTTATAGAAGAGTTGCAGTGTGTTTTGTGCAGGGGAAGGGATATTTTAAGGGTTAAGAGATGTCAAAGAAGAAAACAAAAAAGTCAGCGGCTAAACGGTTCAGGAAAAGTGCCGGCGGTAAGATAATGTTTGCGCGTGCAGGTGCAGGTCATCTGATGTCGTCTAAATCACGGAAGCGTAAACGCAGTTTGAGAAAAAGAGGTTCTCTTTCCGACGTTGAAGTGAAACGTGTACGCAGCTTGTTAGCGGATTAAGATTGATTATTTGAGGGGAGGGGCTGGGAAATGCCTAGAGCAACAAATGCACCGGCGTCACGCCGGAGAAGAAAACGAAGACTTGAATTAGCAAAAGGTTTCAGAGGTTCGCGCAGTAAGCTGTTCCGTCAGGCAACGGAAGCAGTGGATCGCGCGATGAAGCTGAGCACCATTCATAGAAAGCAGAAGAAAAGAGAATATCGTTCTTTGTGGATAGTGCGTATATCAGCGGCGTGCCGTATGAACGGTGTCAGTTACAACCGGTTTATTGAGGGTTTGATTAAGGCAGGTGTTAAGCTGAATCGGAAGATGCTTTCAGAGATAGCGATTCATGATCCTGATGGTTTTGCGGTGATTGTGGAACAGGCAAAAGCGGGCTTGGCCTGATTTTGTTTCATGGGTGTTTAACTCGAAAGCCTTTAAAAACCTATAGAGCAGTTAGGCGGCCGTTTGAAAAATGGCCGCCTTTTTGTTAGAAGCGGTTGAGGTGTTGAAAATGAATTTGTCTGAAATAAAGGACATGGCGCAGAAAGCCATTCAGGAGGCTCGTACAGCCGGCACGTTGATTGAATTGGAAGAAGTTCGCGTGCGGTATCTTGGGCGCAAGGGCCTTTTGCCCCAGATAATGAAGGAATTAAAGGATGTTGAGCCGTCCGAACGGTCTCAAGTCGGGCTTGAGGCAAACAAGTTTAAGCAGGAAATAAGTGAAATTCTGGAGTCGAAAAAGACAGAGCTGGAAAAAACTTCAGGAGGTGCTGTTGCTGTATCCGCGTTTGATTACACTCTTCCGGGTAACTGGCGTTCTCTCGGTTCGATGCACCCGATTTCCCTCGTTATAACAGAGGCTGCGCGAATCTTCTGGAAATTAGGATTTACAATCGCTGATGGGCCCGACATAGAAACCAAGTATCATAATTTTGATGCGCTGAATACCCCGGACCACCATCCGTCTCTTGATCAGAAAGATACCTTTTGGCTTGATTCGGGAGATTTGCTGAGGACACAGACATCACCTGTGCAGATAAGGGTTATGGAGCGGCAGAAGCCGCCGGTGCGGATCATTACGCCGGGCAGATGCTATAGGCGTGACAACACGGACGCGACGCATAGCGCCAATTTTCACCAGATAGAGGGGCTTTATGTCGACCGCGGTGTGTCTCTGGCTGATCTGAAGGGCGTGCTTGCTTATTTTGCGCGGGAAATGATGGGGCCGGAAGTCAAGGTAAGACTGAGGCCGCATTTCTTTCCATTTACAGAGCCGAGCGTGGAATGTGATTTTTCATGTCATGTATGCGGTGGCAAGGGGTGTGCAATCTGCAAGCATAGCGGCTGGATAGAAATAGCCGGAGCTGGAATGGTTGATCCGCGGGTTTTTGAAAAGGTGGGATATGATCCTGAGGAAGTAACGGGTTATGCGTTCGGCATGGGTATTGAGCGCGTGGCAATGGTCAAGTATGGAATCAATGACATCCGTTTGTTTTATGAGAATGATGCCAGATTTCTGGGGCAATTCGCGTGAAACCGGCAGGTCTGTTTTTGTTATTGATGATGATTCTGATTTTAAGGAATAGAGAATGAAAGTACCGTTAAGCTGGTTGAAAGAATATGTTGATTTTGACATGTCCGCCAAGGAATTAGCTCAAAAACTGACTTTTTCCGGCATAGAGGTGGAAGGTATTGAGACGGTTGGCGCTGACTATACCGGAATTGTTGTCGGCGAGGTTACCGCGATAGCGCCTCATCCCGATGCTGACCGTTTGTCGCTCTGTAAGGTGAACAACGGAGTTGAAGAGCTTGCCGTGGTATGCGGAGCGCATAATTTTCAAGTTGGCGACAAGGTTCCTTTTATAGGCGTGGGGTTGAAACTGCCAGACGGGACAAAGATCAAGAAGGCAAAGATACGCGGTGAAACATCCTTCGGCATGATATGTTCCGAGCGGGAACTGGCCATTTCCGACAGTCATGAAGGTATTATGGTTCTCGACAGGTCTCTGGCTCCGGGAACTCTTTTTTCCAAAGTGGTTGGTGATGCGGAAACAGTGCTTGAACTCGAAGTGACATGGAACAGGCCTGATTGTCTTTGCATCATAGGGATTGCCAGAGAGATAGCGGCGTTGCTTGGGGTCAAGTTGAAGGTTCCTTTCATTGAATTTCATGAGACAGGTGACGCTGTTGAAAAGATTGTCAAAGTGTCTGTTGAAGACCCTGAGAAGTGTCATCGTTATATAGCGCGTGTTCTTTCGGGAGTGAAGTTGGGGCCG
Source organism: Lentisphaerota bacterium (assembly GCA_041306605.1). GTDB lineage: Bacteria > Verrucomicrobiota > Kiritimatiellia > UBA8416 > JAQBFJ01 > JBFZFB01. Next base: position 15,540 of record JBFZFB010000193.1, read on the forward strand.
AGTCCGGTCTGGATGCAGAAGCGGCTGGCGCTATGCGGGGTCAGGGCCATCAATAATGTTGTGGATATTACCAATTATGTGATGCTGGAATGCGGTCAGCCTTTGCATGCTTTTGACTACAGGCTTTTGTCAGGCGGCGAGATTATAGTCCGTTGCGCGCGGCAGGGTGAAAAGATGTCCACACTGGATGGAATTCAGCGCGCTATAACGCCCGATATGCTGATGATTGCGGATTCTCAGAGGCCTGTTGCGATTGCAGGTGTTATGGGCGGGCTAGGGAGTGAGATAGTTGAGAGCACGAATACTGTGTTGCTGGAAAGTGCCAGTTTCAATGCTGCGGGGATAAAGAGAACATCAACACAGCTCGGCTTGGCTACTGAATCATCACATCGTTTTGAGAGAGGTGTGGATGTTGAGCGTTCTGACTGGGCCAGCCGGCGTGCGGCATGTTTGATGGTTGAGCATGCCGGGGCTTCTGCGGCGAGAGGCGTTGTCGATGTTTTCCCGGTTAAACATGAGCAGAGGCGGTTAAAGTGCCGGTTTGACCGTGTTAACGGTTTGCTTGGAGTCGAAGTGCCGCCTTCTAAAGTAACAGCTATTTTTGAATCGCTGGAGATAAAGGTTGTGGAACAGGATAATGACGGATGTGTTGTAGAGCCGCCGGTCTTCCGTGGGGATCTGCGGGTTGAGGCTGATTTGATAGAAGAAATTGCCCGTATGAACGGTTTGGACAAGATTCCGGTTTCCGTACCGGAAGGCAAGATTGTTCCTGAAGCTGATGACATGTTGTCCCGGGCGGTTATGGGATGCAGGAGGAATCTGATAGGTCTTGGTTTTATGGAGATAATGAATTACTCGTTTGTCAGCAATCAGGCTTTAGATCTGTTTTGTGCCGGTGATGCTGATGAGCGGGTTGTTTTGCCCAATCCTGTCAGTACTGATTATGGTGTTTTGAGGAATTCTCTGGTACCGCAGTTGATGGAGTGTTTTGGGAGAAATTTCTCAAGGCAGGTTGATGAAGCGTCTTTTTTTGAGATAGGTCGTGTATTTTGGAGGGAAAATGGCCAAATCTGTGAAGAAGAACGGATTGGTTTAGGTTTAATGGGAAGTGTTGGCAGGCCGGTTTTGGACAAAAGGCGCCAGATAGACAGGGAAGAGATGTTTTTCTGGTTAAAAGGCGCTGTTGACGCTGTTTGTGTGGCGCAACATCTTGATGGTGTGATGGTTGTGAAAAATGAACATCCTTATTTTGAAGGCGATTTTTCTGTCGAAATTAGATTAAAAGGGGAGCGGATTGGCGTTATGGGGCTGTTGAAAAGGGACATTTGCGCAAACTGGCGCATTTTTGGGCCTGTTGGGGTGGCGGAATTGCAATTAAAGCCTTTAATTAGCGGAGTGTTTGGTTTGTCCGGGCTCAAGCCGATTCCCATATATCCTTCTATTACAAGGGATATATCGATGGTTGTTGATGATGTGGTTATGCATGAAGACATAGTAAATGTTATCAAGAAAAATGCTCCCAAAGAGTTGACTGGAGTTCAGTTGTTTGATATCTTTAAAACTGAAGGGGTTAAAGGGCGCAGGAAGAGTCTTGCGTATTCTTTAACATATCGTTCTTTTCAAAAGACTTTGACTGATGAGGATGCAAACAGGTATCACGAATTGGTTAAAGATGCTTTGAAAAGAGAGTTAAAAGTTGAAATTAGAGAAGGTTAATTAGATAAAAAATAAAGCTGTGGTAGAGAATGTGAACATGGCAGGGTTGGTTTTGAATTCTATGAACAATTGTTTGAGAGATATACTTTCGGCTGTGGTTAACGCGATACAGGTGTTGACTGCCGGATTTGTAATATGTATTATTGGATTGAAAAGAGTTGAAGAAGTATTTTTCAGGTTGTTGGATGTAAAAAATAGACATTGTTCTTTAGCAAATAGAATCATGTTTTTCGCTTGGAAAAACAATACCCTGCCTTGTTCGCTTACTGGCACAAATCTCTGACCTAACATCAAGATATAGGGGATTTGAATACGGTGGTGAGTGCGCCCTTTTTTAAGGGCATCATGGATCCACCGGATAAAGTTCCCACCTCGTTCGCGAGGTTCAGAGATGGATGCCTGTTACGACTATGGCGGGGTATTTTTTTTGGGCGTAACATGGACTTGTTTGAACAGAATTTTGATAAAGAGACTTTTGCTAACAAACCGCTTGCCGCGCGAATGAGGCCCAGAGTTCTTGATGAAATTCTGGGGCAGGACGGCATTCTGGCGCCGGGCAAGCTTTTAAGGCGTGCTATTGAAGCTGACCGGATGGGCAGTGTTATTCTTTATGGCCCGCCCGGTTGCGGAAAAACATCATTGGCTGAAGTAATAGCGGCTGTTACCCATCGTGAATTTGAACGGGCCAGCGGTGTCACCGCTAATGTCGCGATAATCAGAACCATTCTGGAATCAGCTGTCGGCCGAAGAAAGAACAGCGGTCGCGAGACGATTCTGTTTCTCGACGAAATTCACCGGTTTAACAAAGCGCAGCAGGATGTTATTCTGCCGTATGTTGAGAACGGCGCTGTAACCCTGATAGGCGCCACCACTCATAACCCGCTTTTTTTTATTAACGGTCCGCTTGTTTCGCGGTCGTTGATATTCGAAATGCATCCGCTCGAAGAGAAAGCGGTGTGTGAATTATTGAGAAGGGCGCTGTCTGACGAGCGGGGGCTGGCGTCTTTTAAGACTGACTGTGATGATGAAGCTATTGCGCATCTTGCGCGTACATGTGAAGGCGATGCGAGGCGCGCGCTTAACGCTCTTGAGATAGCCGTGTTGTCGGCAGTCAGGGGGCAGGACGGGCGCGCGCGCGTAACCCGAAAAGTCGCCGAGGATTCGATTCAGAAGAAAGCTGTTGTTTATGATCATGATGAGGACGGGCATTATGACACCATATCGGCTTTCATCAAGAGTGTGCGCGGGTCGGATCCGCACGCGGCAGTCTACTGGCTGGCCAAGATGTTATACGCGGGAGAAGATCCGCGGTTCATAGCGCGCAGACTTGTTATTTTGGCGTCGGAAGACATCGGCAATGCTGATCCGCGCGGGTTGACAATTGCCACATCAGCCATGAAAGCTGTGGAGTTTGTTGGCATGCCGGAAGCCAGGATTATTCTGGCGCAGGCCACGACATATCTTGCCACATGCCCCAAGAGCAATGCTTCTTATCTGGCCATAGAAAAAGCGACGGAAGATGTCAAAAACGGCCGTGTACTTGATGTTCCGCGGCGTTTAAGAAACAAAAAAGTACCGTCAGTGCGCGAGGAAGGTGATGCGCCGGCTGGTTCAGAAGAATATGTTTATCCGCATGATTTTGAAGGGCATTTTATTGATCAGGAATATGTGCCTACTTCTACGAGATATTACGAGCCTACCGTGGAGGGATATGAAGAGGTAATAGCCGCGAGGATGGAAAAATGGCGCAAGAAGATCATGGAAAGCAGAAGTTCTCTTAAAGAGAATGCCGTCAAGCGCGGGAGGAAGAATGTCTCATGAGCTGGAATCTCTTTAAAAGAAAGATGGATGAATCAGGTGTAATGAATAAGAAAGAACTGAGGATGATGATCGGCAAGAGGCGCGAAGAGGTGGATAACGCGTGGATTGCCGAGAAAAGCAAGCAGGCGCAATCCCGGATTATGAGTTTGCCTGAATTTGCCGCCGCGAAAAATGTCGGTTGTTATTTTTCGATGAGGAAGGAAGTAAGGACGGATGTTTTCATGGGAGAGTGTTTAAAGCTGGGCAAGTGTTTGTGTGTGCCGGCGTTTGACAGTGTCAGAGGGGTTTACGGTTTGAGCCGTGTGACGGTGGGGTGGACTGTGGGTTTGGGTCCCGACAATGTTCCGGAGCCTTTGGATGTTGAGTGGATGGACCGGCGAGATGTTGATTTGATCATTGTTCCCGGTGTTGCGTTTGATGGTGCTTGCGGGCGTATGGGGCATGGCGGCGGGCATTATGACAAGATTTTGCATGGAGATTTTAAAGGGTTCAAGGTTGGTTTGGCATTTGAGTTTCAGATTTTGGATCATGTGCCAATGAAAAAACATGATGTCAGGATGGATGTGGTGATTACTGAAGAAAGGACAATAAAAGGCATGGAACATGCCGGTTAGGGAAAGGGGTTTCAAATGTTATTACTAGGAATAGTTGTTGGCACGGTAGGTATGGCGGCAGGTTTGGTGCTGGGTTATGTGATTCGTTTCATGATTGGCAATTATCATGTTGACGCGAATGAAAAAAAAGCCAGACAGATGGTGGCCGACGCGAAACGGGAATCAGAATCCCTGCTTAAAGATGGTCAGATACGGATTAAAGAAGACGCTTTAAAGTCAAAAGAACAGTTTGAGGAGTCAACAAAGTCGCGGCGTAAGGAACTGGCGGCGTTGGAGGATTTGATTTCAAAGCGTGAGGTGAATCTTGACCGCAAGGTTTCCATGATTGACAAGAAGGAGCATTCGATTGACGAGAAAATTGCGGAGTTGGAGAAGAAGTCGGCCGAGATGACTGTCTTAAAGACCGATCTGGACCGTTTGATTCAGGAGGAGAAGGAGAAGCTTCAGCGGATAGCGGCCATGAATCAGGAAGAGGCCAAGAAGATGCTTTTGACGCGGATGGAGAAGGAAGTGCATGGTGAGATGGGTGTGTTGATTCGCCGTTTACAGGAGCAGGCAAAGGAAAATGCGGAAAGAGACGCCAAGAAAATAGTGGCTTGCGCTATTCAGAAGTATGGGTTGTCGCATGCCAGCGAAATGATGACGAGCACGGTGACATTGTCCGGGGAAGACATGAAGGGCCGCATAATAGGCCGTGACGGGCGTAATATCAGGGCGTTGGAATCAGCTACGGGTGTTAATGTTCTTATAGACGACACACCAGACGCTGTTGTTCTTTCGTCTTTTGATCCTATAAGGCGCGAGATAGCGAAGTTATCGCTGGAACAGCTCGTTGCTGACGGCAGAATACATCCTGCCCGCATTGAAGAAGTTGTTACCAAGGTACAGGAGAACATGGAGGAGATTATTCGCAAGGCAGGTGAAGAAGCGGCTTATATTGCTGGTGTTCATGAGGTGGGGCCTGATCTTCTGCGCAAGCTGGGCAGGTTGAAATACAGGACGAGTTATACGCAGAATGTTCTTCAGCATTCGATTGAAGTATCTCATCTCATGGGTGTTATGGCGGGTGAGCTGGGGCTGGATGTGGCGCTGGCCAAGCGCATAGGGCTGTTCCACGATATAGGCAAGGCGATGGATCATGAGGTTGAGGGTGGGCACGCGGTAATAGGTGCCGACCTGCTTAAGAGGCACGGGGAACAGCCTGTGGTACTTAATGCTGTCGCTGCGCATCATGAAGAGGTGGCCTCGGAGAGTCTTTATGCCGTGCTGGCGGCGGCGGCCGATGCCATTTCAAGTTCGCGTTTAGGTGCGCGTTCCGAAACAACGGACATCTATATCAAGAGACTTGAAAAGCTGGAAACGATAGCTGACGGTTTTGAAGGGGTGAAGAAAAGTTATGCCATGCAGGCCGGCAGGGAAGTGCGTGTTATTGTTGAGCCGGAAAAAGTGGATGACAATGAACTTACTGTTCTTGCGAGGGATATAAGCAAGAAGATAGAGGCGGATTTGCAGTATCCCGGGCAGATCAGGGTGATCCTGGTGCGTGAAACCCGGTGTGTTGAATATGCCAGATAAGTTTCGGTGTTGCTGAAATAAAATTGAGACAGGAGTTGTATGAAAGTTTTGATGGTTGGAGATATTGTCGGGTCTCCCGGCAGAAATGTGTTTGGACAGGTGGTGGCAAAGATGAAAGGCCTCAATGAGGCCGATTTTGTTGTGGCAAACGCTGAAAACACAGCTGGCGGGCGCGGATTGACAGCAGGGCTTGCTGAAGAACTCTTTTCAATGGGGGCGGATGTGTTGACGCTTGGAGATCACACATGGGACAGAAAAGAGTTTTTGCCGTATCTTGATAAGGAAAAAAGAGTTGTCAGGCCGCTTAACTTTGCTCCGGGGTGTCCCGGTCATGGTTTTACTACTTTGGACACAGGCTGGGGTGCGGTGACTGTTGTGAATCTTATCGGAAGGGTTTTTATGAAGGCTTATGATTGTCCATTCAGAGCCATTGATCAGCTTTTAGGAAAGATAACGTCGAAAATGATACTGGTTGACATGCATGCCGAAGCAACATCCGAAAAGATTGCGATAGGGCGTTATCTGAATGGCAGGGTTAGCTGTGTTGTTGGTACCCACACGCATGTTCAAACAAGTGATGAAGCTGTTCTTGAAAAAGGGACGGCGTATATAACCGATCTGGGCATGGCCGGTGCCAAGGATTCGGTGATAGGAAGAGGTGTTGAATCTGTTACTGATATGTTTTTGACCGGCATGCCGGCTAAATTTGATTTGGGGCGGTCTGATGTTATGCTGGAAGGCGTGGTGGTTGATATTGACCGCGAGACAGGGAAGGCTTTGAGTATAAAGCGGATTCGTGAACCATTGCAGAAAGAGATGCAGGGCGACATTGAAAGAGAGTGAAGAAAAGAAGGTTTATAAAGTTGCCGAACTGACGCGGCTTATAAAGCAGGCGCTTGAAAACGGTTTTGGCAGTATATGGGTTGAAGGCGAGTTGTCAAATGTCAGACAGCCGTCGTCGGGACATTACTATTTTACGGTTAAAGATGAAATGGCGCAAATAAGCGCTGTGCTGTTTAAAGGGAGTCAGAGGGGGTTGAAATTTGTTCCTGCCGACGGAATGCAGGTGCGGGTGTTTGGCGAGATAAGTGTTTACGAAAAGGGCGGGAATTATCAGATAATTATCAGGCAGATGGAGGAAGCCGGGCAGGGGGCTTTGCAGGCAAAATTTGAGGCGTTAAAGCGCAAACTGCTGGAGGAAGGTTTGTTTGACGAGGGCCGGAAGCGGCCGATACCGGCATTGCCTCAGCATATAGGCATTGTTACTTCGCCTACAGGAGCGGCAATAAGGGATATTTTAAATGTTATTTCGCGGCGTTTCCCTAATTTACATCTGGTTATTGCACCTGCGAGGGTTCAGGGAGAAGGGGCGGCGGAGGAGATTGCGCTTGCCATAGATCTTCTTAATGAATGGGGCGGTCTTGATGTTATGATAGTTTGCCGTGGCGGCGGCAGTCTTGAGGATCTCTGGTGTTTTAATGAAGAAGTTGTTGCCCGGGCAATAGTGCGTTCCGCGATACCGGTTATTTCGGCAGTTGGTCATGAAATAGACTTCACGATAAGCGATTTTGCCGCGGATTTGCGTGCGCCAACGCCTTCGGCGGCGGCGGAGATGGTCGTTGGCAGGAAGGAGGAATTCCAAAAGCAGTTATTGGTCCTGGCGCGGCGCCTGTCGCGCAGTGTCAATGAGTACGTGGCGGTGACGCGCGGCAGGTTGACGGTGATCAAGGGCAGTTATGTGTTTCGTGAACCGGTCAACATGATGAGGCAGTATCTGCAGAGACTGGACAATCTTGAGATAAGGTTGAGCGGGGAGTTGATGAAACAGGTTGCCGGCGTGAGGCAGATGTTTCGTGATCTTGGCTTTAGAATGATGCACGTGATGAGTTCTGCCAAAGAAGCCAGAGTTCAGGATGTCAAAAGATTGTCCGTGCAGTTGAGGGCGCTTGGTCCTGTGGCGGTTTTATCCAGGGGGTATAGTATTACCAGTGATGAAAGAGGGCGCATTATCCGTTCGGCGCAGGATGTTCGTGTTGGCGGCAAAATAACAACTATGACGGCGCGCGGCAGTATAGAATCTGAAGTGAATAGAAGGATCATCGATAACAAGGATGTTTAAATAATTCTGTGGAGGATGTGCTGTGAATGCTAAAAAGGCGGTTTCTAGAAATTCAAAGGATGAGAATGGTGGTAATTTTGAGAAATCTTTGGAGCGTCTTGAAAATATTGTAAGCGAGATGGAGAGCGGTTCTCTGAGTCTGGAGGAGATGATAAAGCATTTTGAAGAAGGGCAGTTGCTTGCGAAGTTCTGCTCTCAGAAACTGGATGAAGTTCAGAAGAAAGTTGAAATGCTTGTCAAAAGAGGTGAAGAAGTCTGTGCCGAGCCGTTTGATCAGGAAGACATCAATTGCGAAAATTCTGATGATGACGGGAAGGATTTATAGTTTTGAGGATGATTTTACGCGTGATTATTGTTTTTCCCGAAGCTGTTCAATGTTTGAAGATATGCTTCCGGATTGCCGATATCGAACCGGCGTCCTTGCACGACATAACCTGAAAAGCCGTCCTCCTGCCGCAGTTGTTCAAGGCAGGAAGTGAGCTGAAATTCACCGCGTTCACGTATGTTGTGCGTGATGTTTTCTTCGAGATAGTTGAATATTTTCGGGCTTAAGACATACTGCCCGAAAACTGTTAGAAACTTATCGCTATCCATTCCACTTACGTGCAGATGTTTAACGGCGTATTCCGCGTCCGGTTTTTCGTAGAATTCAGTCACGGAAAGCAGTGACTTTGGTTCCTTCCATTCTCCTGTTACGCATCCAAAGTGTTTTACTTTGTCGGTAGGTGTTTCTTTGAGTCCGACGACGCTTTGCCCGACGCGTTCGTAAGCGTCAAGCAGTTGGCGTGCGCAGGATACATCGGAATCGGAGGCGTAGAGGTGGTCGCCCAGCAGGAGCAGGAACGGTTCCTCTCCGACCCATTCGCGGGCGCAGTACACGGCGTGGCCGAATCCATCCTGTACATCCTGTGGCAGGAAAGTGATTTTGTGTCCTATATCCAGCAGGTAGTCGCAGTATTTCTGATTTTCGATTGATAGTTTATTGAAATTTTTTATAGGCGGCGGAGAGCAGAAAATTTCTTCAAAGATAGCTTTGTCTTCGCTTTGGACAAGGATGCATATTTCTTCGATACCGGCGCTAATTGCTTCTTCCACGATGGCCAGTATGGCAGGTTTGGCTCTGCCAGTACTGTCGATTACAGGGAAAAGCTCTTTCTTTATCGCTTTTGTGGCCGGGAACAGGCGGGTGCCGAATCCGGCGGCAGGTATTACTGCTTTGCGGACCCTGCGTGCGGCTTTGAGGTCGAGGTCGAGGCAAGTCATGCCTAGATCTTTCTGAAGAATTTCCATTACCTTCTTCTGACATTCCTTGTTTTTTGCGATGAATTGCGCGGTGCCGTCTCCTTGAGAGCCTACACCTTTTCCGCCGTAAACGTATTGCTGTATAGGCGCGTAGTTTAATACTTTGTGTAATACAGGAGCCGTCAGTTGGGACGGGCAGGCGGGTTGAAGGTGTTTGTCAAATTGAGCCTGTGCTTCTGTCATCAGCTTGCCCAGTGCTTCTGCGTTTCCTGCGTTAATTTCCACGACAGCTTTACTGACGATTTCTGCATTAATGGCGCCCAGATAGTGCTGGGCGTTACGATGAATATCACTTTCCGCGAAAGGGAAGCATTTATTGAGCTGGCTTAGGATTTTTCGCGTGTCCTTTGACGCGTTGAGGTCAACGATAACGAAATACATATCATTAGGAATGGCGAGTTGAGAGACGTCTATTCGGTCGGCGTCGAATGTCATCAGGATTGGTTTATCGCCGTAAGCGCATCCCTGATCCAGTCTTCCGCAGCGTGAAGGGGTGGTGGTTTCGCCGTTGTAAGCCAGTTCCATTTCTCCGCGTGTGGTTAATTTCAGATTGTAAAACCTGTTGAAAGCTCTGGCGGTTAACACGCAGATGGCGGCGCTGGATGACAATCCTTTTTTGACGGGAATATCTGTTTTGTAGTTATTTATTTCCAGTCCGCGCACGCGGTAATGTGTGGTTACCTGATATGCCACGCCGGCGGCATAGCTGAAGAAATCTCCTTTTTCAGCCGCTTTAAGCAATGCGGATGGTTCCATCGGCAGTTCGCATGTTTTGATGGAGCCGTCGTTCAATATGGAACGCAAAATGAGTTTGGATGGGTGCGCGTTTACTTCAGCGTAAATGCCCTGATTGGTTCCGGTTATAACTGCATGACCTTTTTCTATATCGGCGTTTATCCGGCGGTAGCCGCCTGCCCAGTCGCTATGTTCGCCGAAAAGACAAATTCTGCCGGGTACGAAAAGCTTCATGATTTATTATCTCCTCCTGTATGGAAACGGGAATAATATATTGTAAAGACAAGGCGCATGCGATCACATTTTTTATTGTTATTAACTGCGTGTTATGTTTAGTCCTTCGGCTGACAGGCTGGTATTTACAAACCTTGCGAGTTTATTGGGCGGGTTGGCCTGCAGGATGTGCTTGATCTGCATGCCGGCGTTTCTGTCTTTAGCCAGGATCAGCATGTATCCGCCTCCTCCGGCGCCGAGCAGTTTAGCGGCGGCAGTATAGTCCTTGATTTTTTCGAGGATTGCCTGCACTTGAGGGGGATTAGTTCCTTTATCCAGCCGCTGGTTAAGCAGCCAGCTCCGGCGTATGGCTTCGCATAGCTGGTTCCAGTCGTTTCGTTGAATCGCGTCCGTGCAATAAAGGGCGTTGAGGCTTATTTCTTTTATTATGTTAAGGTGATCGCTTGAATTCAGGAAAATGCCGCGCACGATTTCGCCAAGTATGTCGTGTGCCACGCGTGTTATGCCGGTGTAGTAAAGCAGTATTTCAGTGCCGGAATATTCTTCTGAGAAGAAGAGGTCGGGAAGCCAGCGTATGATTATTTTTTGGGTGATGCCGGGATCTGTTTCTGTCAGTTTCAATCCGCCGGTTATTCCGCCAACCTGATCCTGCCATCCGCCGCCGGCTGTAAGAATCTGCTCCAGTGCCAGAGTGCGGTTGAACAGATCGGGTGTATCCCAGTGCAGTCCGGAAAGTTCTCCTATGGCGGCAAATAGAGTTGCCGCAAGAATACTGCTTGTGCCCAGGCCTGATCCTTTTGGCACCGCGGCCAGCATGGAAAGTTCCAAGCCTCCGCCGAAATCGGATTTAAGCTGTTTTTCAAGAGATGTTTTTCCGCCTTTAGCGTGGAAACGCGGGTCGAAACCTGAGAGAGCAAGAGCCGCTCTCGCTATGCCGAAGCCACTGCCCAGCTGGCCTATTTGTCGGAGATCGTCATATTTTTCAATCTTATCTTCAAGGCCAAGATCAATACTGCGCACGAGAATATGCGGTTCTTTGCATATACGGCCGAATACCTGAATTGGCGGCTGACCGTTCAAATTGAGGGCCACGTTTACCACACGGCCTCCGTGTTCGATACAATAGGGAGGAGTGTCCGACCAGCCGCCTGCCAGATCCAGACGTATTGGCGCGCGGCACCAGACTATTTGGTCGTCAATGACATTTTGCGCCGGTGAGACAGGGGCCAATGCCATTTGATCAACAATAAGGTTGCGAAGCCGTCTGAAAGCTTCTGTTTCGTGTGATTTTACTTCCTGTTTTTTTGGTTCTGCCATTGCCGCGCGGAACATGCTGTCGTGCACGGTAGAGATGTCTTTGACGTTACATGTTTGAGGCAGTGACCAGTTCCGGGCGGTATACATTGCCGCGGTTTTGGCCAGATCCAGGCGTGTGCATTTTTCGATCCAGCGGCTTTGCGGCATGCCGGAGAAATCCTTTGCCATGTGTTCAAGTCTTTGCTGAGCCACACGTTCTATATCGGCTTGTTGTAAAAGCTGTTTCGCTGACAAGCGCGGCGCGTTGAGCCAGACTTGACGCAGTTTTGGATTATTTTCGGGTTTGATCGCGAAAAGCCAGTTTAGGAAATCAGATGTAATATCAGACTGCTTGAGAACGGGGAAGATGGTTGCGTTCTGAATGTCGGTATTCCGGGAGAGGCCGGGAATGTTCCATTCAAGCCCGCGTGCTGCAATCCATTCGGATAGCGGCCGGCTGAGGAACGCTGTCCCGTGGGCTTCGCACGCGCCTCTGAAAGAATCATCAAATCCGTAGAAACGGATACATAATAAATTGTCCGAGTTCTTTGTTTTCTTTGCCGGCATGACAGGCATGAAGTCGAGGCAGGTGCATGGCGGCAGGGAGATGTTCCAGTTGTTTGGAGGAACGCCAGTCAGCACATGGCGTTCGGCAAGTTTCCAATCGGCAGGAATTGAAGAGTTTTCAATCCATATATAGCGATGTTTCTCTGTCAGATCGCATTTAACTTCCGAATTTTGAATAATGGTGGAAACGCGGTTTTCCATTGATTCATGGCCGAAAGCGCGTTGATTTATGTATGGGTTTTCCAGCTGACTTACGGACGCGAGCACACTGCGGTTTGTGCCGAAATGATAAAAATGCGCGCTGGGGAGAGGAACTACGGCGCAGGTGAGTTGTTTGATGTCGGGATCGTTCTCTTTGGGTTCCAGGCCCAAAGCGGGGCCGAACTTTGCGTATAATTCATAATGTTTTGGAACGCCGTTTTTAAAATCATTTTCGGTTTTGGACCAGCCGCACTTTTTCATTAAGACCGAAAGTGCCCGTTGAGAAAGGAGCCATACACCGGTGTCGAGATAGTAGCGGTATGTTTTGGCGAGCGTACGGATCTGATTGGAAGGCGGTTTTTGAAGGAAGAACATAAGGTTGCCTGCTGTGTCGGGAGTGCATACGAGCACGCCATGCTGTTCGGCTTCTTCGGGCGGGGCGGTAAGTCCGAATATAAGGACATCGGCTTCCGGATACTGCGGCAGCCAGTGATCGAAGCGCATCAGCACATCGCCGCATGAGACCATGACCCGGTAATTATCGGACGCGTATGAGCAGAGGCGGTCATATGCCTGTATCTGCAGATCGAGCAGGGTTTGATCGGGGTACTGACCGCAGTCATGGCGCAGGGCGGGAACCGGCAGGAGCGGTTTTCCTTCGGCCGCGTAAGCGGGAAGGCGGCGGCTTTCGCCGCTTCCGTGGATGATAAGTTTGCGTGATGTCTGGATCCACGACTCAAATGAAGTTTTCTTTTTAGTTGAATTTTGCCAGGCTTTGAATAGCAGGTATGCTGTTCCGCCGCCTGATCCCAGTTGTGAGCCCGGCGGGTCACTTGTGATGAAAAGGTTTTCATACCGGTGTTTACTGCCGGCATTGAGGCGGGCCGCTGAACTTGCGGGAAGCGATAAAAGCCATTGTGTATTGAAAGAATTCACTTTAAATAATCCTACACCTGTTTACTCCGGTACGAAGAACTCTTTGTATTAAATAAAGGAAACGGCAGAAAATCAAGAAGATACGCGCCAGCGGCGATGGCCCCAGAGGTATTGTTCCGGGTATTCGCGAATAATTTTTTCCAATTCACGGTTGATTTTTTCCGTAATAATGCGGATATCCTGCTCATTATTGCCTGTGCGTTCGTGGGTGATGGGGTCGAGAACGATTAATCTGTATAATGCTGGTGTGAGACGTATGCAGGAGCAGAAGCATATAGGCATTCCGGTTGCCAGATGCAGGAGCGCGGCTGTGGGATATGTGGAAGCAGGTCGCCCGAGGAATTCGGCTATAATGCCGCCTTTTCTCGCATGCTGATCAGTCATTATGGCCAGTACTCCGCCTTTTTTTAGTATGGCTTTGGATTTGCTTATGGCGTTATCATATTTCGGGATAAAAGACAGGTTTGCTTTTGTGCGGCGTTTGCTTACCAGCTGGTTGATGTAGGGATTGTTCATGTCCCGCGCTATGGCGGCGACTGTCTTGAAACGTGTTAGCAGTTGAGCGGCGATTTCCCAGTTGCCTACGTGGCCTGAGGCAATAATCAAGCCTTTGCTGGAATTGTTCAGTATATCATTCGCTTTGGGCGAGATGGCGTTTTCAATATGAATATTCTGACTGTTAGAGGTTGATAGAGGATCGATCTTCAGGGTTTCTATCATTAGCGTGGCAAAGTGTCTGAATGATGATCTGGCGATTCTGGAAATTTCCTTTTCATCATGAGCGATACCGCTTAACCGTATATTTTCACGGGCGATGCGGCGCCGGGAGTGATGCGCGAAGTACCACAAGTCTGCCCATTTGCCGGCCGATTTCAGGGCCTTATCCAGAGGCATGCGGTCAACGGTTTTGATTATGGTTTTAAGGCACGCGTATTCCAGAAGCTGTCTTAATTTGTTCTTGTGTCTGGACACTATACTCTATGCCTCTAGTCTCAACCGCAGATAATGTTACGTGGCAAGAATACGTTTTCCTTCATCAAGGAAGATACCTTGCAGGTTCATTTTCAGAGATTCCGGATTGGTGGCGAATCTCATGCCTTCTTTTTCTGTAATCGTGCCGTTTTTGATAAGTTGATATACTGACTGGTTAAAGGTCTGCATGCCATCGCCTGCGCCGGTTTCAATTGCCGCGCTTAATGTTGATATCATGTTTTTTTCCAGCAGTTTACGTACGGTAGAGGTGTTGATCATTATTTCCACGGCCGGAATGGCGCCGCCCTGTGAGTCTGTCATCAGGCGCTGGCATATTATGGCGCGCATATTGGCGGCCAGGCCGAGGCGGATTTGGTCCTGCTCTTCGGCGGGGAAGACGTCGAGCATACGGGGTATGGCGAGGTCGGCTGTGCCAGCGTGCAGAGTCGACAGGACAAGGTGGCCTGTTTCCGCGGCGAGCAGGGCTGTTCTTATAGTTGTATCATCGCGCATTTCACCGATTAGAATGACATCGGGGTCCTGACGCATGAGATGTTTGAGCGCGTTTGAGAAAGAAAGTGTGTCGAGGCCGACTTCACGCTGGGTGATCACGGATTGATCGTCCAGGAACATATATTCGATCGGGTCTTCGATTGTGATAATGCGGCGCCTTGAAATGCGGTTTATTTCGCCGAGGAGGGCTGCCAATGTTGTTGATTTTCCGCTTCCTGTTGTGCCTGCCAGCAGGATGATGCCGCGTTCAATCTGAGCCATGTTTTTAAGGTGTAGAGGCAGGCGCAGTTGTTCGAAGGTAGGTATTGCAGTTTTGACATATCTCATGGCCACGGTTGGGATATTTTGCGACATATAAACGTCCACCCTGAATCTTCCGGCGCCTTCTTCATAATGTGAAAAATCAGCTTCATGCGTTCTTTTGAATGATTCTGAGATGTGCTGAGGGACTATATCATCCACGATATGGATCAGGTTTTCGTCTGAAAGTTTGCCGAAACCGCTTTCCTGCAGTATTCCGTGAATACGGAAAAAAGGCACTTGGTTTGCTTTAAGGTGAACATCTGAAGCATCAAGTTCAACAGCTTTCATCAATAGTTCATGTATTACCGACATTTTTCAGCCCCCCTGTGTAATAATTCAACTTATTGTTTTATGTAACCAACTTCTGGTTCAGTGGTTTAGCTGAACCAGGGAAATCTACCGGTTCATTCTTCTCAACATCCATATTCCAGTTACGAGAAACACTATATTCGATAACCATGCTCCCAGCCAAGCAGAGATTACTTGTCTTTGTGCTAAAAATGTTCCGGCCTGTATGAGGGCATAGAAGGCGAACATCAATCCGATTGCCACAAAAGGACCTGCGAAAGCTGTTCTTCTTGAGCGTATTGCGCCTGTTGGTATGGCAAAAAGGCACACTATAACGCAAGCCCATGGCATTGCGAAACGCTGGTGCAGGTAGACTTTTTTTTCCCTGACAACGGTGCGGGAGAGGCCGGGATGCGAGCGGATATACTGATATATTTCCCATGCTGACATTATAGAAGGATTCTGCATTTTGACTTCATTGATGAATTCGGATGGATTTTCCGCAAGGAACGGCATTTCCTTTATGATATTGGTTTGAGCCACCATTGGGCGTTGTTTGCCTATTGGATTATCCTGCGCGTCAAAGTCCTGCACTTCGGGGTCATGAAGCCACCATTGTCCGTCCAGCCATTCTGCTTTTTTAGAGATGAACTGTTTCATTCTTGATCCATCTTCGCGTTCCTGTGTGATTTTTATATTTTTGAAAGCGCTAGGGTTATGCATATCGAATTCTCCTATCAGCCACATGCGGTGCGACCGGTTGTCGTAATATGCCTGATTGCGGGAGATTTTATTATCAGTGTTCTGGAAAGTATTGTCCGCGAAATCCTCTGCCCAAGAAGTTGTTTTTGGCGCGATGGTTTCCTTTACAACGGCGCTTATTACCGCGAAGAAGAGACCGGCTCCTATGAAGGGGAGTATTATCCGGTAAAGGTTCACGCCGCTTGCCTGCAGGGCGGTCAGTTCATTGTTTCTTGTCAATTGCCATAATGTATACAGGGTGGCCAGCATGAGAGAAGCGGGGAGGAGGTATTCTACTATAGAAGGAACGAAGAACAGGTAATAGCGTATTACGAGATGCAGAGGTGTCTTGGCTTGTAGAAATTTGGATAAATGACCGAAGAGATCAGCGACGACAAACATCATAGTGAATGCGGCAAGGCAGTATGCCACAGTGATCATATGTTCCTTTAATAGATATTTATCCACCAGTTTCATGTTTTGTTGTATAGCATAAAGATGGACGGTCGGAAACAAAAGATGAATTTTATGCGAGTATGTATGTTTTTGGTTTGATTATGATGCGAATGAGGCTGTATTTTATTTCAGCTGACAGCAAGGAGTTGTATGCCGATATACGAATATAGTTGTGTAAAATGCGGGAAGCAATTTGAGGTATTGGTGCGGAATCAAACCGATTTACCTGAAAAGTGCCCGAAATGCGGAGTGGGGAAGGTGGTGAAGGTATTTTCTACGTTTGCGGTATCTTCCGGACATTCTTCCCATCCATGTGACAGTTGTTGTTCGGGTGATTCTGGATGTGCGCCTGATTCATGTCCGGGCGGGGCGTGTCCGTTTTCATCGTGAGGTGGATAAAGTCGATGGCGGGTGGTGTTTGAATTATGGTATCTATTTAGCCATCCGAAGAAAAAATCCAATACCTAGACAGACAGGATAACAGGATAATTTGTTTTTATCCTGTAAATCCACCTCTTCACAGTTGGTCAACTGTCTGACTTTTCGTTTCACCTCAACCTTGGCAACTTCAAAGTTAATTAATAAACCAATCGGTATGCCAGTTGCAACAAGGTAATTGACCAACTGAATCTCATGTGCTTTGACCGTCTTTTTCGCAGACTTCAGTTCCACAATAACCTTGTTCTCAATATTCTGTTTTTAGTTCTGCTCTAAGAAGTTCCAGCAATAAACATTTCTCGTATACAGATCCCATAAAGCCAAAGCCTTTTTGATTATAAACCTTGTAAGCACAACCAATAATCTTTTAGTTATATCTTTATATTCCATCCCTTTGGCTTTCTGTTTCAAAAGATTAACATGATAAATCCTGTCCTCGGACCCGGAAGGTCCTCGCCTCGCCCCGTCCTCGGACCCGGAAGGTCCTCCGGCCCTGAGGGGAAGGGCTCCGGCCCTGAGGGCGGACCTGAGGGGAAGGGCTCCGGCCCTGAGGGCGGACCTGAGGGTCATCCTGTCAAATTCTTTCTGCAAACAGCTTAATTCTTACGAATTCTGACAGGTTATGCATAATCCGCTTGTCAATATTCCGGATGTTTTTTACTCTTGGTCGGTCATTTTGAGCAGTATCCCCGTAGCTCAGTTGGATAGAGCATCGGATTTCTAATCCGAGGGTCACAGGTTCAAATCCTGTCGGGGGTACCAATACTTTTGCCCTGTAAACATTGATTAAAACAGCATCATTAATCTTTTTGACTGAGCCTGATCTGGCTTTCTGCGGTTCTAAAATGGCGTTTTGTTACGGCTTTTTTC
>JBFZFB010000194.1:0-4126 GCA_041306605.1 Lentisphaerota bacterium
CGAGTATCATGGATCAGAGTCTTCGAGACTGGGAGTTGATCGTTTGTGACAGCTATTCAGATGATGGATCGTGGGAGTTTTTTCAAAAGTTTGGCGATGACAAGAGGGTGAGCCTGCATAAAGTTGCAAGAGAAGGGGTTTATGCGGGTTGGAATGAATGTCTTAAACGCGTAAGCGGCAGGTATGTATATATCGCTACTGCTGATGATACGTGTGACAAGATGTTTCTTGAGAAGATGGTTGGCGCTTTGGAGCGGAATCCGGATGTTGATCTTGCGGTGTGTGATTTCTCGTTCATCGACAGCAATGGGGATGTAATAAATCCGGATCCGCGCGGGACGGCAAGGACTTTTTATGGTGAATGGTTGAACCGCGCTCATAGAAGAAGCGGGTTTCTGGAACTGCTGGTGCATTTATGTCTTGATGTTTCATGGACAACAATAACAGCAGTGCTGTTCCGCAGTTCTCTGCTGGATAAAACCGGTTTGTTCCCGGCTGATTGCGCGCCACTCGGTGATATATTCTGGGCTATGCGTGCCGCTGTTAATACCGATACGGTGTTTGTTCCGGACAAGCTGGCAACATGGCGCTGGCATTCCGGGCAGGTATCATCGCGACACACGCCTGAATGTGTAAGAATTAATTACAGGTCTGCCGAAAAAGTTCTTGCGGAGATTGCCGGCAAGATTCCTGTTGAATGGAAAAAGGACGTCAACTGGCAGAAAAAAATGCTTTGGGGCCCCAGAACACAGTATTTAAACACCTTCTGTTTGGACCGCACCTCTTTGAAGCACAGGTTCCCTAAGTTTGCCGGAGGTGTCGCGCGGGCGGCGGTGAAAGAACCGGGATATCTGGTCAAGCGGATATTAAGCGGCTTTTCGTGGGATTGTGAAGAGTGTGTGAATGATCGCGATTATCTGAATGCGTTGATCAGTGAGTGGCGCGTACAATGGCCGCCAGAACCGGTGATTTTGTGAGGAAGAAAAAAAGATATTTACCACGGAGTACACGGAGGCACGGAGAAGAGAGAGTTTTTGACGGGATTAACAGGATATGGATAGGATAAAGACAGGATGGTTCAAGAAATCAGAGGCAAAATTATTATTTTGCTCCGATTTCTTGAACCATGCATATCCTGTTAGATCATGTCCTCGGACCCGGGAGGGTTATCCTGTCTAAAAGATTATGAAAAAGATAGCATATATTGTTGAAGCTGATGGGCGTGAGGATACTTCCGGCGTTTCTTCATTTGTGCGATTGGTGTATGATGCCTGGCACCATGATTTTGATTGTACTTTTATTGAAAGGCCTAAATCGCGGGAAAATAATGAAAGACCTGCCGGCAGGATTCCGGGTGGCGGGAATGCGGGCGGTCTCCGGCTTTTGGCCGGGTATATCAGTGACTTGTTTGATGATATCGCGTTTGTCCGGTCAGTGAGGTCAGCGTTCAAAAACAGAATTATTGTTACCAATCAATTCGGGGCGGAAACTCTGCCTGTTGCGCTCAGAATTATGAATCCATTTTCCAGAATTGTAGCCATAGCTCATACGCATCCGGGTGTGCGTAAACAAGCTGACGGATCTTTGCTCCGCACGGTGGAGAAGGTGTGTTACAGGGCGGTATCTGATGTTATTTACAATTCAAATTCAGTCAAACGTGAATGGGCAAAGAAACTTGGAAAAAAGAACGTGAAGGGATCGGTTGTTTTGTACGGGCTGGATGAACCCGAAACTACTATTCCTGATGATTATCCGGCAAAACAGGATGGTATGGTTGATTTTGTTTGTGTGGCTAGATTTGTTGAATGGAAGGGGCACGCGAAACTGCTGGAAGCATGGAAGATGGCGGTTGGTAAAACGAAAAAAAATATACGTCTCTTGCTGGTGGGGGCGGGGCCATGTCTTGAAGATGTGAAAAAAACAGTTGAAAGGCTTGGTTTGACAAATGTTGTCTTTCTTGGATCCAAACCATATGGCGCGCGTTATTTCAATGGCGGCGATGCTGGAATTCTGATGTCAACTGAACCTGAGGCATTTGGTCAGGTATTGGTTGAGGCTATGAGCAGAGGATTGCCGGTTATAGCCAGTCAAATCGGTGGGATACCGGAAGTTGTAGAACATGAAAGAAGCGGCCTGCTTGTGGATCCTTTTGACAGCACTGCTGTTGCTTCAGCTATTTGTATTATGGCGGAATCACCACATAACAGGAAAGTCATGGGCGACAACGGCCGTGACCGTTGGAGGCGGTATTTTACGGTTGACCGTATGTTGAAAGAGTATGTTGAATATTTTCAAAAGTGATGAAAAGAAATATTGAAAAAATTGTAAACTGGCTGGCTGGCGGGTTGTTCGCATTGTTTGTTGTTTACTGTGTTTTCTTTGTGCTGACACATGGCAACATTGTACGGAACCGGTTTACCGATTCATGGTGGCGTATAGCGCTTGCTGATGAATACGCCAAAACAGGTGTGTTTGCAAAAGATCCGTTTTTTACTGATGCGCCGCCGTTCGCACAGTTTGATCTGATGGCATTTATGAACGCGAAAATAAGTCGCGTCTCCGGAATTAGTACAAAAAAAATATTAACTGGTTTGACGGCGGTTAACGCGGCAATTGCTCTCTTGTCGGTATTTTTTGCGGGTTACTTATTTAACAAACGGATTCTGGCCGGATGCTTATGCAGTATCGGATGGGCAGTTATTTACAGCAAGCAGGGAGTGATTGGGCTTGGATTGCCGTTTTCGGCGGCGCTGGCGTTGTTGTTTCTACTGATGGCATTGTTGTGGCATGGAACAGGATGGGAACGAGCGGGTGTTTGCAAAGCGATTGCGTTGGGAATTCTGCTTGGAGTTATTTTTGATCTGCATGCGTTTATAGGTATTGCCGGTTGCGCGGTTGCTGGAGTGACGGTTATTTCATGTTGGACCCGTTTCAAGGATGGGTTTACGCGGTTTTTCCATTCGGAACTGATTAAGGCAATTCTTTTTGGCATGGCATTCCTTCTGGTGTCATGGCGTTGGCTGTTTCTTCATTTGTCGTTAAGGCCGGTTCTTGGTGGAATAAACGCGCATGTGACGGCAGGGCAGGGCGTTGATAAGGAATGGATCATAAAACTGATTCTGGGAATGTTGGTGTTGCTTATAGTATTTGTTGATCAAAAGAGGAGAAGATTGATTAACAAGGAAGTTGTTCCGTACATTGTTTTCGGGTGTGTGCTTTTGTTTTTCTGTCTGCCGCCGGTAAACGTATTTCTGGCGAGGCATACAAGTTCATATATGTCCGGCAGAGTGCCGTGGCTTTTTCCCTTTGGCGCGGCGCTTGTTTTCGCATGGGATAATGTCTGCGAAATGTTCTTGAAATTTAAGAAGATTAATATTGCCGGTATGTGCGTATTGCTGGTGAGTTGTGTTCTTGTTATTCCGGCTGTGTGGCAAAAAGGATTATTTCATTTGTACATGATCAGGACTTCGGATTACGACAGGCATCCGTATGAATATCTGGGTGCGGTTCCCGGTGACATCAGGGGAAAGGTGGTTCTTTCTGATCCGAACACGTCTTATTTTCTCCGCGGTATGGCCGGCGCTTATGTGGTCACTGTTCCGGCCGGGCACGCTTCGCCGGCTGTGGATTATAAAGCCCGTGACACGATTGTGTATCATGCGCTTCGTGAAGGACCGTCCGCACTTGGTGATGTTGTGATAGATGCGGTGTTTATTGACAAACATAAAAACGCCACCGCTTCATTTGCCAATACAACATCAGAACAAATTGTTAATGTGTGGCAGACCGGCGGTTGGGAGATTGGCGCTGAAAATGAAGATTTAATTGTTCTTGTTCCGGGAAAAGAGATGCGGTTCAATATCCAATAACCAAGTTCAATGTCCAAGTGTGGGAAAGAGTGTTTTTGACAGGATAAGACAGGATCAAGAAGGGAGTGATAGTTCACGAAATCTGGATAAAACAGTAGTTTTCTTCCACATTTCCCGAACAGTTTTCTTGATGGGGAAAAAGGATGTTTATACATAGCAGGCACGGAATGCCGAAGTGTTCAGCTCCTGAACATCAGAGCAGGTTGTTAAATATCAATAGAGTTATCAGTCTATTGATATTTAACGGATCCAATCCC